>DAIPJR010000158.1:0-3082 GCA_036770165.1 Actinomycetes bacterium
ACGTCGTAGTCGATCGTCTCCACCCACTCCACGTCGGGGCCGAAGCGGGCCTGGATCCAGCTGCCGCAGCGCGCGTCCCACGACCCGGAGCGCGTCACGCAGGTGGCGACGCGCGAGCCCGGCCAGCTCGGACGGGGCGAGGTGGTCGTCCGGCTCCCGTCCGTCTTCGATCGCGTCGACCTGGTGCTCGAGCCGTACCGAGACCAGGAACTGGAACGCCTCACGGAGGTCGTCGATCTCGCGCTCGGGCAAGATCGCGGCGGCCCGCGCCGCAGCGAGGCGGCCAAGGGTGTCGGGCAGCATGCAGCCACAGCGGACGGCGAGGTACCGGGCGACGTCGACCACCGGTGCCACTCCCCCGCGCTTGATGTCCAAGGTCCCCACGTGCTCGCCGGTCGCCTCGATGACGAGATCCCGGACGAACCCCGTCGGCAGCCGGTGAGCCGCGGCCACCTGGCCGAAGACCTCGCGCACGACGGGGCTCCGAGCCGCCACGTCCAGCTCGCGTCGGGCGGGGACCCACACCTCGTCGCCCCAGACGGGTACGGCGTCGACCAGCGTGCCGAGGTAGATCGCCCCCTGCTCGGCGGTCGGGTCCGCGGCCCAGCGATGGACCGCGTCGGTCCACGCGCCGACCGAGCGTGAGAACCGAGGGTCGTCCGCGCGTACGCCGTTGCCGTCATGGCGCACGCCACACCGCTCGACCACTGCGAGCACGTCCGCAGCGAACGACCACATCCAGGCCCGGACCGCCTCGTCACCGTCCGGGCCGTCCCATGCCACGAGGCTGTCGAGGTCCGACGACGGGACCATCTCGCAACGGGCAGCGCTCCCGGTGACCAACCAGGCGAAGGGGACGGGCGGGTTGCCGTGCTCGGCAACCAGGAGGGCCACGGCCCGCGCGACGATGCTCTGGACGAGGACCGAGTACGAGGCCGTGACGCGGTCCGGCGCCCGTCCGGCCCGCTGGGCCTCCACCACCCCCGGCAGCAGCGACTGCGCGACCTGGACCAGCTGCTCGACGTCCGCGGCCTGGGCGACGGCCCGGCGCAGCCGAAGCGGTGCCCTCTCCTGCGTCGCGAGCAGGTCGACTTCTTCCACGACTCCGACCAGGCTGCCGTCGAGCGCGATGACGGGCAGGTGGCGCACGCCGTACGCCAGCATGACAAGGACCGCGTCGTCCGCCGTCGCGTCGGCGCGCACGGTACGTGCCGGCTGCGTCATCACCGCCGACACCGGGTCGGACAGGTCGCGCCCGGTTGCGAGCACCCGGTTGCGCAGGTCATGGTCGGTCACGATGCCGAAGGTGCCGTCGGCTCCGATCGCCACTGCCGACGACGCGTCCTGCTCGTGCATGAGCCGGACGACCTCGCTGATCGCCACAGCCGCTCTGACGACGACGGCGGGCCGAACGAGTGTGCCGACCGGCGGCGACACGGAGTCGCGGAGCGGGTCGGCCGGGCGGACCGCCTCCGCGCGCTGCCGTACCGTTCGCGCGACGAATCGCAGCCCGGAGCGGCCCGACAGGAGCGGCAGCATCGCATCGGCTCCGACGCGGTAGACGAGCAGGTCGTCAGCAGCCCGTACGTCGAGCCCTGGCGGGAGGTCGGTGACCATCGACGGGAGACCGACGACGTCACCTGGGCCGACCACGTCGATGACGCGGCCCTGGTCGATGAGCTCGGCATGCCCGGTCCTCAGCACGTACGCATGCTCTGCCGACGTCTCTCCGGCGCGCAGGACGTACGTGCCAGCGGGGAAGAACTCGATCTCCGTGGCCGCAGAGGCGGCCTTCAGCGCCTCGTCGGTGGCGGTATCGAAAGGCGGGAACCCCTTCAGGAAGCCGGTGATGTCGTGCATCCTGGCCTCCTCCGCCGTGGTCAGCGCGATCGTACGACCTGCTGCCTTCGAGGGTCGGGACCAAAGTCCCTGGGGCGTCGGGCGTCCTTCGTGCGACGCTCCCCCGCATGGTCGACAGCGCGGCGCCGGAGCTCCGCGTCCTCAGCCGTCCCGAGTGCGTGCGGCTGCTGGGCAGCACCGCGGTCGGCCGGATCGGCGTGAGCATCGCCGCGCTCCCGGTCATCCTGCCGGTCAACTTCGCCGTGTTCGACGGCAGCATCCTGTTCCGTACCGGACGGGGAACCAAGCTCGCGGCCGCGACGCAGAACGCTGTGGTGGCCTTCGAGGCCGACGGCTTCCAGCCGGACGGCACGGTCGGCTGGAGCGTCCTCGTCCGCGGGATCTGCTCTGAAGTCACCGACCATCACGAGCTCGAGCGGATGCGCCGCGTCCCCCTCGACTCGTGGGTGGCCGACGGCGACACCGACCGCTACGTGCTGATCTCGCTGACCGAGATCAGCGGCCGGCGCTTCGACGCGACGGCCTAGCCGGGCACGCACGGCCTCGTCTGCGAGACGAGGAGCCGGGTGATCTTCGGCGGCTCACCGATCGGCATGACCAGGCACCCGAGGAGCCGGCCAGACACCGAGTCGACCCCCACGTCGACGCCGCCACACATCTCGTACATGTAGTCGGTGCGCGAGCCGGGTGCGAGGGCGGTCGGGTCCAGCCGACTCGCGCACGCGCGGTCGTCGCAGTCACCCAACGAGACGGCACGATCCGTGTCATTGATGATCGGGATCGTCCCCATGTCGCCGGGCGGCGGATCGAACCAGCACGGGCCGTGAGCCGCAGAGACCCCGAGGAACACGGCGCACGAGCAGAGGACGAGGCCGACGATTGCCAGCCAGAAACCGAGCAACCACCGACCTCTTCGGTCGCGCTGCCACCACACGTGGTCGAGCGGTGCGGGCGGCCAGGTCGGGCCGGGGCGCCAGCCGAAGTACGGCCGCCAGCCGGGCGGCGGCTTCGGCCAGTCGGCCGGAGGTGACCAGCGCCGGAACCACCCAGGTCGATCCACCAACCCATCGTGACCCGGCCAGCCCGCCTCCTGGGTGGCCCGAGACCGAAGTCACACATCCCGGTCGAACGGCCGTCGCCGCCCGTTCCAGGTCGGGGTCGAGACGACCGATGAATACCCATCATGTCCGAGGGTTGGTTCGAGACGACGCTGGCCCGCGCC
>DAIPJR010000158.1:3182-5387 GCA_036770165.1 Actinomycetes bacterium
CCGATGAATACCCATCATGTCCGAGGGTTGGTTCGAGACGACGCTGGCCCGCGCCCAGGGCGGAGACGAGCATGCCTTCGGCGCCTTGTACCGCCTGGTGCAGCCGGGTCTGCTCAGGTACCTGAACGGGATCGCGATCGGCGCGGCCGAGGATGTGGCCGCCGACAGCTGGCTCGAGGTCGTCCGCGCGCTGCACGGGTTCACCGGCGACCAGCCGCACTTCGTCGCCTGGGTGTTCACGATCGCCCGCCGCAAGGCGATCGACCGCGGCCGGTACGAAGCCAGAAGGTTGACCGCTCCGCTGGACGAGACCGACTCGTACGGGCTGCTGGAACCCGACGTCGCCGACCTGGCTGAACGCGGAGATGCGACCGCTCAAGCGATCGCCCTCGTCCGGTCGCTGCCACCCAACCAGGCGGAGGTCGTGCTGCTCCGGGTCGTCGCCGGGCTGGAGATCGACCAGGTGGCCCAGATGCTCGGCAAGTCGAACGGCGCCGTGCGGGTGCTCACCCACCGTGGCCTGCGCCGGCTCGGTGCCGCGCTGGAGCCACGGCCGGTACGGGAGGAGGTGTAACGCCATGGACCGGTTCGACGTTCTCCAAGACATGAACGACCAGGCGCTCGCCGCCCTCGAGAGCTCGGCCCCGCTGAGCGACCTCGTGGCGGCACTGCGCGCCCCCGGCCGACCTGCGGAGCTCTCCGGGCAGGCTGCCGCTGTCGCGGCGTTCACCGCGCGGCAGGAGAAGGCACAGCACCAGGAGAAGACCGTCACGATGGAGAAGCTCTCCAACGTTCGGTGGTTGCCGTCGCGGGTGGGTACAAAGCTGGGCGCAGCTACAGCGGTCGCGATGCTCGCCTTCACCGGCGTGGCTGCCGCGGCGGTGACGGGATCGCTGCCGGCGCCGATCCAGTCGTTCGTGCACGCCCACCTCGGCGCCGTGACGAGCGGGCGACCCAGCGTCAAGACCAGCACCGCGCCGAAGAGCCACGCGGGGTCCGCACCGCACGCCGTCTCGACGCCGCCGTCTGCCGGTGCGACTTCCCCGGCTGGCGCGGCCGGGGCCGCAGCCTCGACGGCGGGGCAGTGCGAGGCCTTCATGCGGCACGTCGGCTGGCACGGGACGCTGCCGCAGGCGCCCGCCGCGACGAGCCTGCAGAAGGCGGCAGCGGCAGCCGGGATGACCGTCTCCGAGTTCTGCGCGCCGTACCTGGGGCACGGCAAGCCCACGACGACACCCTGGTCGCACGGTGGCCCGGGCAACAACGGTGGGCCAGCAAGCAACGGCGGGCCGGGCAACAGAGGTGGCCGCGGCAACGGGGCCAGCGGTGGCAGCAACGGGCCGCACGGATCTGGTTCCACCTCGTCCTCGTCATCGACCTCGTCATCGTCATCGTCATCGTCATCGACCACGACAGGGCACGGACACGGCCATGGCACCCAGTCCGGCGGCGACTCGCGCTCCGGCAACGGCGACCACTAGCCCACCTGCTGTAACAACCGGCGAGCCGGCGTCGTTCTCCGTACCGAGGGTCCATCCAGGACAGCCCCGCTGGAAACGTTGGAGGCTTTCGTGATCAGCAGCTTCGTCGGCGCCAAGCTGGCCATCGCCGCGGTCGCCGGATCGTTGAGCATCGGCGGTGTCGCCGCAGCAGCG
The DNA here is from genome assembly GCA_036770165.1 of Actinomycetes bacterium. Classification (GTDB taxonomy): domain Bacteria; phylum Actinomycetota; class Actinomycetes; order Prado026; family Prado026; genus JANYIP01. The sequence continues at coordinate 4,838 of DAIPJR010000158.1, forward strand.
GTGACCGGCACGTTGCCCGGTCCGTTCGCACACTCCGCGAGCATCACCGCGAGCGACTCGGCGTCCGCCGAGCCGAGCGAGTCGGCCGAGCCCAGCGAGTCGCCCGACCCGAGCATGTCCGCCGACCCCAGCGAGTCCGCCGACCCGACCACGTCGGCCTCGCCGAGCACGGAACCGACCCATCGCGCGGTCGGTCCAGATGCGACCGGCCCGGCGGCGTTCGGCCTGTGCCACGCCTTCGGGGGCGACAAGGCGGACCGCAAGTCGGACAACCCGTCCGTCGCGTACCGGAACCTGCTGGCCGCTGCGACCGCGGCAGGACAGACCGTCCAGGCCTACTGCGCCTCGGTCCTTGGAGTGCCGGTACCGACCACCACCGGCACGCCCGCGGACACGACGGACTCGACCGACCCGGCCGGGCACGACCACGGCCAGAACAACTGGTCCGGCAGTGCGTCCGGTAGTGCGTCCGGCCACGGCGGGCACGGCGGCCATGGCGGGCACGGAGGCCACGGCGGGCACAGGTAGGCGGCACAGGTAGGCGGCACAG
>DAIPJR010000159.1:0-3691 GCA_036770165.1 Actinomycetes bacterium
CCCGGGCTTCATGGTCGGTGCCGCGGTCGAGCGGCAGGGCATCATCCGGCACGGCGCCAAGATGATCTCGGCGATCGCCGAGGCGACGGTACCCAAGATCTGCGTCGTGGTGCGCAAGGCCTACGGCGCCGGCCTGTATGCGATGGCGGGGCCGGGCCTCGAGCCCGACGCCACCCTCGCGCTGCCGACCGCGAAGATCGCGGTGATGGGCGCCGAAGCCGCGGTCAACGCCGTCTACGCCAACAAGATCGCGGCGATCGAGGACGACGCCGAGCGAGAGGCGTTCGTGGCGGCCCGCCGCGAGGAGTACGACGAGGACATCGACATCGTGCGGCTGGCCAGCGAGCTGGTCGTCGACGCGGTGGTCCAGCCGGAGGAGCTGCGTCGCGAGCTGGTCCTGCGGTTCGCGGCGGCGAGGGGCAGGTCGCGCACGTTCAGCCGCCGCCGGCACGGCGTCACTCCCGTCTGATCGGGGTCACTCCGGTCTGCTGCCACGACGCCGGTGCAGCAGGAAGAACCCGCCGACGAGTACCGCGCCGACGCCGCCTGCCCCGGTCACGGCCAGCACGGCCGATCCCGCGCTGCCGGTTCGAGCCGGGACCTGCGCCGGCGCCGCCATTCCGCTGACGGTCGGCGACGGCGTCGGGCTCGAGGTGGGTGTCGCGGTTGGGGTCGCGGATCCCGTGGCAGTCGGCGTGGCAGTCGTCGTGGGCTTGGCTGTCGAGGTCCGCGTCACCGTCGGCGACGGCTTCGGTTTCGGCTTCGGGCTCCCCGGCACGGTGAGGTAGACCGTCGAGGCGTTGTCGCTCGGCCGGTAGTCGGTCGTGCAGATGCCGGTCGCGTACGTCCCGATGCTTGCGCTGAGGCGCACCTTCGACCCCGCGGACACCGTCGACCCGAGCCGGACCGCAGCCCACCCGCCACGCGCGGTGAGGGGCGAGGAGCCGAGCATGAGGTCGTAGGACGCGGTCGTACCCGAGATCGTGGCCGGATAGGAGCGGCCCGACGGGTCGGTGGATGCAGGGTCCTTCTCGGCCGCGCTGGTGATCGTGGCGCCGGTCTCGACCGAGATCCGCCAGCGCACGTCACCCACGATGGTTCCGTTGTCGTAGCCGTTGGGCGGGATCGGCTTCACGCCCCACTGCATCGCGACGGTCACCGACTGGCCGGCGTGCACGGTCGCCGGCTGGGTGAGGTGGATCCACAGGTCCTCGATCGGGGTGCACGACGCGGCCGCGGGTGTGGAGACGGCGACAGCCGGGCCGAGGACGGTGGCACCGAGCAGAGCGGTGACGAGCAGACCTGGCACGCGCACCCTTGCACCCCCGTCACGGCGACCCTGGTAGGGCGACCTTGGTTCGGCTCAGCGTAGCGGCCGAGGATCAGACCGGCTGGCGAAGACCCGCGCTGATCTCGTCGTCGGGGATCTCGCGGAACACCCAGCGTCGGTAGGCCCAGAACCGGAAGAGCGTGCCGAGCACCAGCCCGAACCCGTTGGCGGACACGTTGTCGGCGATCGGTCCGCGCAGGTTGAAGCCGTAGTGCGAGATCGCGAGGCAGCCCACGGCGATGGCCAGCCCGACGGCGTTGAGGAGGAAGAACAGCAGGTACTCGCGGGCGTACCCGACGCGGTCCCGGTGCCGGAACGTCCAGAACCGGTTGCCGACGTAGGCCACGATCGTGGCGAGAACGGTCGAGACGACCTTGGCGGTGATGGGCTTCTCGTAGAGGAGGCCGGTGCCACCGTGGAAGCGCAGCACGTTGAAGGTGCCGACGTCGACGGTGAATGCGATCAGGCCGACGACGCCGAACTTCGCGACCTCGTGGAGCAGGTGCCCGACGCGCTCCCCGATCGCGGTGCGGGCACGCGACACGAGGTTCGGGGACGCCACTGCGCAAGGGTACGTCGGTCGTGCCACGATGACGAACGCGCGAGACCCGCGCAGCACAGACGTGCCGGCTCGGCCCACCTACCGGTGGGGAGGCGGCGCGCGAACCCCGAGGAGCACAGCCGTGGACTTCCGACTCGCCGACGAGCACGAGGCGCTGCGGCGCACGACCGAGGAGTTCGCCCGAGACGTCGTGGCGCCCCAGGCGGGCGAGCTGTACGAGCAGGGCGCGTTCCCGTACGACATCGTCCGGCGGATGGGCGCGATGGGCCTGTTCGGACTGCCCTTCCCCGAGGCGTACGGGGGGATGGGCGGCGACTACTTCGCGCTCTGCCTCGCGATCGAGGAGCTGGCCCGGGTCGACTCGTCGGTCGCCATCACGCTCGAGGCCGCGGTGTCGCTCGGTGCGATGCCGATCTACCGCTTCGGCAGCGACGCCCTCAAGGAGCGCTGGCTCCCGCAGCTGTGCTCCGGCGACGCGCTCGGCGCGTTCGGGCTCACGGAGCCGGGCGGCGGGTCGGACGCCGGCGCCACGCGCACCACGGCCGTCCTCGACGGCGACCACTGGGTGATCAACGGGTCCAAGGCCTTCATCACCAACTCGGGAACCGACCTGACCGCGTTCGTCATCGTCACCGCGGTGACCGGTGACCCGGCGGCGGCGCGCAAGGAGATCTCCGCGATCCTCGTACCGAGCGGGACCGCCGGCTTCACCGTCGGGCCTTCGTACTCGAAGGTGGGCTGGCGCTCGTCCGACACGCACGAGCTGGCGTTCGTCGACTGCCGCGTCCCCGCGGACCACCTGGTCGGTGAGCGAGGCCGCGGCTATGCCCAGTTCCTGCAGATCCTGGACGAGGGACGGATCGCCATCTCCGCCCTCGCCACGGGCCTCGCGCAGGGTTGCGTCGACGAGTCGCTCCGCTACGCGCGGCAGCGTGAAGCCTTCGGGCACCCGATCGGGCACCAGCAGGCGGTGCAGTTCCTGGTGGCCGACATGGAGGTGCGCGCTCACACGGCCCGGCTCGCCTACTACGACGCGGCGGCCCGGATGCTCGCCGGTGAGCCGTTCAAGCGCGAGGCGGCGATCGCCAAGCTGTACTCGTCCGAGGCGGCCGTCGACAACGCGCGCTACGCGACGCAGGTGCATGGCGGCTACGGCTTCATGAACGACTTCCCGGTCGGCCGCTTCTACCGCGACGCGAAGGTGCTGGAGATCGGCGAGGGGACGTCGGAGATCCAGCGGCTGCTGATCGCCCGAGACCTCGGCCTCGCCTAGGCTCGTCGCCGTGAAGCCGTCGCCCCTGCCCGCCGACTTCCCGGTGGTGGGCATCGTGGGGGCTGGCCAGCTGGCCCGGATGTGCGTGCCGCCGGCGGTGGCGCTCGGGATCCGGCTGCGGGTGCTGGCCGAACGGCTCGACGACCCGGCCGCCCAAGTCATCCCCGACGTCGTGGTCGGCGACTACCGGGACCTGGCCACCCTGCGCTCCTTCGCCGCGGGCTGCGACGTCCTCACCTTCGACCACGAGCACGTGCCCACCGGCCACCTCGAGGCGCTCGAGGCCGAGGGGGTGGCCGTGCGGCCGGGGTCCGCGGCGCTCGTGCACGGCCAGGACAAGCTGGTGATGCGCCGCCGGCTCGGCTCGATCGGGGTACCCGTGCCCCGGTGGGCACCGGTGGCCACCGCCGCCGACCTGGCCGACTTCCTGGATGGGACGAGCGACGGCAGAGGCGTCCTGAAGACCGCGAGGGGCGGCTACGACGGCAAGGGCGTGCGGGTCGTGCGAGCGGCCGAGGCCGGGGCC
>DAIPJR010000159.1:3701-5385 GCA_036770165.1 Actinomycetes bacterium
GACGCGGCGGACTGGCTGGCCGCGGACGTACCCCTGCTGGTCGAGGAGCTCGTCGACTTCAGCCGCGAGCTCGCCGTGCTCGTGGCGCGGTCCCCGAGCGGCCAGGCGGTCGTCTACCCGGTGGTGGAGTCGCTGCAGGTCGACGGGGTCTGCCGGGAGGTGTACGCGCCCGCGCCCGGCCTCGCCGAAGAGCACGCGCTCGCGGCGCAGGAGGCGGCACTGCGGATCGCCCAGGCGCTGGAGGTCACCGGGCTGATGGCGGTGGAGCTGTTCGACACCAAGGACGGCGTCCTGGTCAACGAGCTGGCGCTGCGCCCGCACAACACCGGGCACTGGACGATCGACGGCGCGCTGACCAGCCAGTTCGAGCAGCACCTGCGCGCGGTGCTGGACCTGCCGCTGGGCTCGCCGGCCCCGCACGCCGCCCAGGCGGTGATGGTCAACCTGCTCGGCTCGGACCTGCCCGACCTCTACCCGGCATACCTGCACTGCATGGCCCGCGACCCGGGCCTGCGCATCCACGTGTACGGCAAGCAAGTACGCCCTGGACGAAAGATCGGCCACGTGACGGTGATCGGTGACAACCTCGAGGAGCTGCAGGAACGAGGGCGGCACGCGGTGGGCTTCTTGAGAGGTGACATCAATGGATGAGTCAGGGCCGCTGGTCGGCATCGTGATGGGGTCCGACTCGGACTGGCCGGTGATGGAGGCCGCGTCGATCGCGCTCGACGAGTTCGGCGTCGCGCACGAGGTCGACGTGGTGTCGGCGCACCGGATGCCGAGGCAGATGCTCGACTACGGCGCCGCGGCGGCCGACCGGGGCCTTCGCGTGATCGTCGCCGGGGCCGGCGGGGCCGCCCACCTGCCGGGAATGCTCGCGTCGGTCACCACGCTGCCGGTCATCGGGGTACCGGTACCGCTCGACAACCTGGACGGGCTCGACTCCCTGCTGTCCATCGTGCAGATGCCCTCTGGCGTACCGGTCGCGACCGTCGCCGTCGGCGGGGCGCGCAACGCCGGCCTGCTCGCGGTACGCATCCTGGCCGCCTCCGACGAGGGGTTGCGCGAGAAGATGGCGGCGTTCCAGGTCGACCTCGGTGCGAAGGCACAGGCCAAGGGCGAAGCCTTGCGCCGCAAGCGATCTGGCCAGGGCACCGGCTTCGGGAGGTAGGCAGGCGCCGACTCGCCGCGTCCCGTCAGAACGCCGGGATGCGAGGCCCCTCGATGGCGGGGCAGCGATCCATGACGACGTGGAGGCCGGCCGCGACGGCCCGCTCGGCCGCGGCCTCGTCGATGACGTCGAGCTGCAACCACACCGCGCCGGCTCCGATCGCGATCGCCTCGTCGACGATCGCGCCGACCAGCGTCGAGTTGACGAAGCAGTCGACGACGTCGACATGGAACGGGATGTCGGACAGGCGGGAGTAGCCGCCCTGGCCATGGACCGTGTCGGCACGCGGGTGGACGGGGACGATCTGCTTGCCGTGTCCCTGCAGGTACGACGCGACCCCGTAGGCCGTCCGCCTCGGGTTGTCACCGAGCCCGACCACCGCCCAGACCTGCGAGTCGACGAGCAGGTGCTCGATCACCGCGGGGTCGGCGTAGGCGGTCATGGCCGGCCTAGCGCCCGGTAGGTCCAGCCGGCGGCGCGCCAGCGTGGGACGTCGAGACAGTTGCGGCCGTC
>DAIPJR010000320.1:0-1736 GCA_036770165.1 Actinomycetes bacterium
TTCCAGGGCTGCGCCGCTTCGAGCTGCGCCGCCACCCTGATCAGCACGTCCTCCCGGCCGTAGGCGGCGACGAGCTGCACACCTACGGGAAGCCCGTCCTGCGTCCAGTGCAGCGGTAGCGAGATCGCCGGCTGACCGCTGATGTTGAACGGCGCCGTCCACTGCGCGAAGGGTGTCGACCGGAACAGCCCGGCCAGCGGGTTGTCGGGCTGCGGGCCGAACTCGCCGAGGGGCGGTGCCGCCTCACCGCACGTCGGCGTCAGCAGGAGGTCGAAGCCTGCTTCCCACCAGGCGGCCAGCTGCCGGCTCGCCGACTGCAGCCATTCCCGGCTCGTCAGTAGCGCGGCACCGGAGACCGACCGTCCGAGCTCGGTGAGCGCCCACGAGGTCGCCTCGAACTCGCGCTCCTCAGGCTCGCGGCCCACCTTGCGGGCCCAGTGGTCGACCGTCCACGCCTGGGCGGCCGCCCAGGTCGTGACAAAGTGCTCGGTGATCCGCGGGTCGTCGAGTACCTCGGGATGTGACGTCTCGATCGCATGACCGAGCGATTCGAGCAGCCGTGCGGCCGACGTCGCTGCCGTGACGGCCTCGCGTTCGGGGGGTGAGTTGGTCCCCGGCGACGACGTCATCAGACCGATCCGCAGCCGGCCCGGCTCGGCGCCGACCTCGTCGGCATAGGCCCGGGCCGGCGCTGGCGCGACGAACGGCTCGCCGGGCCACGGGCCGGCGACCGCGTCGAGCATGCGCGCGGTGTCCCGCACGCTCCGGGTGAGCACGTGCTCGACGACCAGACCGTCCAGCAGGTCACCGAAGTCCGGGCCGAGTGAAGTGCGCGCACGCGACGGCTTGAGGCCGACGAGGCCGCACAGGCTGGCGGGGATGCGGATCGAACCGCCACCGTCGTTCGCGTGGGCGACCGGGACGAGGCCGGCGGCGACCGCAGCGGCCGACCCGCCGCTGGACCCACCGGTGCCGCGGGTAACGTCCCACGGATTGCGCGCGACGCCGAACGCCGCCGGCTCCGTCGTCGACACCAACCCGAACTCGGGCGTCTTCGACTTGCCGACGACGACCAGACCGGCGGACTTGAACGCGCGGACGAGGTAGCTGTCCTCTCGCTCGACCCAGCCGGCGTTGCGCAGGAACGCCGAACCCTCGTACAGCGGGTCGCCGGCGGAGTGCGCGACGAGGTCCTTGAGCAGCATCGGGACGCCGTGGAACGGGCCGTCCGGCAACTCACCGCGGGCGGCGTCACGCGCCTTGTCGAACAGCGGGGTGACGAGCACACCGAGCTGCGGGTCGAACGCCTCCAGACGCGCGATCGCTGCGTCGACAAGTTCCTCCGGCTTGACCTCCCGGCGGACGACAAGGTCGGCCTGGGCGGTCGCGTCGAGGTGGGCGTAGGGGTCCGTCGTCATGCGCGGACCCTACGACGTCAGCCGTCTCGCCTACGGGTCTGGACCGCTGCTGACCCGCACCAGGCCCCAAGGCCGGGAAGGCGCGCCCGGGCAAGTCGGCGGCCGTCCGTTGCCACGCGGTCTGGGACGAAGTGCTCTCAGAGCCCGCAGCACCATCTGGATCGCCATCGTCTTGTCCTCGACGTTGCGGCGCCCGGCTCGCCGCAACGTGGCCCGGATCCGCCTCACCGACAGCCGGGCTGCCCGGTCCGGGTCGGGTGCCAGCACAAGCAGCTCGGGTGTCGGCGGCGTCGAGATCGGCGAAAGCCTCCAACGCGG
>DAIPJR010000160.1:0-5328 GCA_036770165.1 Actinomycetes bacterium
CGCGGAGATGGTGACTGCCGCCGAACTCACCGGCGTCCCCCGCCCGCTGGTGCCAACCAGCGTCCCCGAGCTTGACCTTTACATCGCCTCGGTCCGGCCGCGCCTGGGACGGCAGCCGCGGCCATGGGTGCGGCGGCCCCGGTGGGCGCCGTCTGGACCGTCGGCGCCGGACCCAACGGCCAGCTGGGCAACGGGACCACCGGCAACCGCGCCGCCTTCGGCACCGTCTCGAACCTGGGCGCGACCATCAGCCAGGTCTCCGGGGGCCGCGAGCACGTGCTCGCCCTGGACACGTCCGGCCACGTCTGGGCGTGGGGCGACGGCCCGATGGGTCAGATCGGCAACGGGAGCATGGCGGACCGGACGACGCCGACCCAGGTCCCGGGCATCTCCACCGCGGTGCAGGTCGCGGCCGGGCACTACCACTCCATGGCCCTGCTCGCCGACGGTACGGCGAGGGCGTGGGGCTACAACTCGTTCGGGCAGCTGGGCGACGGGTCGACCACCAACCGCAGCAGCCCCGTGACGGTGTCCGGCTTGAGCAACCTGGTCGAGCTGGCCGGGGGCCGCGACCTCAGCCTCGGCCTGCGTTCGGACGGCACGGTCTGGGCGTGGGGGCTCGACACCGACGGCGAGCTGGGCGACGGGGGCAGCGCCAACCGGTCCCGGCCCGTACAGGTCAGCGGGCTCACCTCGGTCGTGCACGTCGCGGCCGGACGTGACCACGGCCTCGCGGTCAAGAGCGACGGCACGGTGTGGACGTGGGGGCTCAACACGTCGGGCCAGCTCGGCGACGGGACGAAGGTGGCCCGGCACACGCCGGTCAAGGTCATCGGCATCGGTACGGCGGTCGACGTCGCTTCTGGCGCCGACGACAGCCTGGCGCTGCTGGCGAACGGGCAGGTCATGGCGTGGGGCGAGAACGGTCGCGGCCAGCTCGGCAACGGCAAGACGACCGACGCGCCCACCCCGGCCGTGGTGGCCGGCCTGCCGCCCGTCGCGCACATCGACTCGGGGCGCGACCACTCGCTGGCCGTCACGACCTCCGGCCAGCTGTGGGACTGGGGCTTCGACGATGCCGGCCAGCTCGGCGACGGCAAGACCGCCAACCGGCTGTCTCCGCAGCAGATCCCCGGGATCAGCGATGCCATCGAGGCCTCCGGCGGCCGCAACTACTCGGTGCTCCTGCGGGGCTCGTCCGGTCCGCCCGACACCACGCCGCCCACGGTCCCGGGCCAGCCCTCCGGGTCGAGCACGACGGCGGGCCAGGTCGACCTCTCCTGGGCTGCGGCCACGGACGACCAGGCGACGACGATCACCTACCGGGTCTTCCGTGACGGCGGCGGCTCGGCGGTGGGCAGCGTCAGCAGCTCCTCGACCGGTACCGTCTCGTGGTCCGACACGGGGCTCGTCGCCGGGAGCGTGCACACCTATACGGTCACGGCCTCGGACGGTACGAACACGAGCGCGCCCTCTCCCGCGTCTGACCCGGTCACCGTTGCCAGCGGGGGGAGCAGCACCTTGTTCACCGACGGCTTCGACGGGGGCCTCGGCGCGTGGACCACGGTCGGCCCGGTGTCCTTGGACAGTGCGCGCGCGGCGCCCACGGGGACGGCGCCAAGTGTCCGTACAGCGCCGGCCAACCAGGCCGCCGACCTGATCCGTACCCTCTCGGCGGCCGAGCCGCGCGTGTGCACGACGGTCGACGTCCTCGTCGGCGCCCTGCCCCCGTCGGGGACGACCCTCAACCTGATCCGTGTGCGTACCAGCGCCAACGCCTTCATCGCCCGCGTGTACGTCACCTCGGCCGGCAAGCTCTCGGTGCGAAGCGATGCGGGGGCGGCGACGTTCACGACGAGCGCGGGCCTCACGGTCGGTACGTGGGCGTCAGTACAGCTCTGCGTCACCACGGGCGCAACGGGCGGCATGAGCCTGGCGCTGAACGGATCGACGGTGAAGGCGTGGACCACGAGCACCGGCAGCACGCCGATCGACCAGGTCCAGCTGGGCGACGACGGGGCGCGCACGGCGGTCGTCAACTACGACGACGTCGTCGCGACGCGGTAGGCCGGCTGCTCAGCGGCTAGGGTTTGTAGGTCCCGTCCGCGCGTCCGCCTACGTAGGGAGCACACCCGTGCGCGTCGCCGTCACCGGGTCCATCGCGACCGACCACCTCATGACGTTCCCCGGCCGGTTCTCCGACTCGCTGGTCGCCGACAAGCTGGACAAGGTCTCGCTGTCCTTCCTCGTCGACGAGCTCGACATCCGGCGCGGGGGAGTGGCCGCCAACATCGCGTTCGGCATGGGCTGCGTCGGGCTGCGCCCCATCCTGGTCGGCGCGGTGGGGTCGGACTTCGCCGACTACCGGTCCTGGCTCGAGCGGCACAACGTCGACACCGGCTCGGTGCACGTCTCCGACGTGCGGCACACCGCCCGATTCGTCTGCACCACCGACTCGGAGCAGAACCAGATCGCCTCGTTCTACCCGGGCGCCATGAGCGAGGCTCGGGTGATCGAGCTGCAGCCCGTCGCCCAGCGGGTGGGCGGCCTCGACCTCGTCGTCGTGGGACCCAACGACCCCGAGGCGATGATCCGGCACACCGAGGAGTGCCGCTTCCGCGGCTACCCGTTCGCTGCCGATCCCTCGCAGCAGCTGGCCCGCATGGGCGGCGAGGAGATCCGGTCGCTGATCGACGGCGCGACGTACCTGTTCACCAACGAGTACGAGGCGGCGCTCACGGAGCAGAAGACCGGCTGGTCGTCCGCGGACATCCTCGAACGGGTGGCGATGCGGGTGACCACACTCGGGGCCAAGGGTGCCATGGTCGAGACCCGAGGCGAGCCGACGATCTACGTCGACTGCCCCGACGAGGAGCGCAAGGTCGACCCGACCGGGGTCGGCGACGCGTTCCGGGCCGGTTACTTGGCCGGGGTCGCCTGGGGTCTGCCGGCCGACCGCAGCTGCCAGATCGGCTCCCTGCTGGCGACGTACGTCATCGAGACTGTCGGTACGCAGGAGTACGAGCTCGCGCGGCAGCGGTTCCTGGGTCGCATCGCCCAGGCCTACGGTGACGTCGCGGCGGCCGACATCGAGCCGCACGTGGTCTGCGCGCGGCCCTGATCGAGCGCTCGCGGACCCTCGGTGGGTGAGGACGACCTCGTCGGAGTGGGGCTCGACCTCGAGCCCGAGACGCTCGTCGGCGCCTATCGCAGCGGTCTGTTCCCGATGCGCCTGTCCGGACGGCGAGGTCCACTTGGCTGGTGGTCGCCGGACCCACGGGGCGTGCTCCCGCTCGACGGCCTCCGGGTGAGCCGCTCGCTGCGCGCGTCGATGCGCCGGTACACGGTCAGCGTCGACAGGGACTTCGACGCCGTGGTGGCGGGGTGTGCGGACAAGCGCCGGCCCGGCGGCTGGATCGGCAAGGACATCCGCGCGGCGTACGGGCGCCTGGCCGGGCTCGGCGTCGCCCACAGCATCGAGGTCTGGGACCTGGCCGACGGAGCGCTGGCCGGCGGCTTGTACGGCATCAGCGTCGGCGGCCTGTTCGCCGGCGAGTCGATGTTCCACCGGCGCACGGACGCGTCCAAGGTGGCGCTCGTCGAGCTGGTCCGGGTGCTCACCGCGGACGGCGTCGCCGGTCGGTTGCTGGACGTCCAGTGGACGACCCCGCACCTGCGCTCGCTCGGAGCGGTCGACGTCCCTCGACCGCTCTACCTGCAGCGCCTTGCCTCCGCGCTCGCGCTGCCGCCTCCGCCGGAGCTGGTCGCCCGGCTCAGCTGACCTGGGTGGGGCCGAGCCGTACGACGTAGGCAGTGCCGCCCCTTCCGTCCGTGGCCGGGTGGCTCTCGACCAGCTCGTGGCCGCGCATCGCGCACCAGGCGGCGACGTCGTTCGCGGCCGCGGCGTCGTCGGACAGCAAGGTCAGCCACGTCCCCGGGCGAGCGTCGGCAGCGGCCTTCTGCAGCACGATGATCGGCAGCGGGCAGAGCAGGCCGCGGGCGTCGACGGCTCCGAGAGGTGTCATGAGGGCCCGACGCCCAGGCCGTCGCGGACGCGGCGCACCGCCCCGGGCACAACGGCGAGGAACCGCTCGACCTCGGCCTCCGCGACGCCCCGCGGCAGCGAGACGCGGATGTTGCCGTGCGAGAGGGCGCCCATGGCGACCAGCACGTGGCTGGGCTCGAGCGTCGAGGAGGTGCACGACGAGCCCGAGCTGACGGCGAACCCGGCCCGGTCCAGCTCGCCGAGCAGCGCCTCGCCCTGGACGTACAGGCAGGAGAACGTCACCACGTGCGGGAGCCGCTGCTCCGGATGGCCGAGCACCGCGACGTCGGGTACGGCCAGCGGCACCGCCTCGCGCAGGCGGGCGGTGAGGCCGCGCAACCGCTCGTCCTCGGCCGGACCGGAATCGGTGACGGCCACGAGCGCGGCGACGGCTCCGAGCAGCGCCGGCAGGTCGGGGAAGCCGGGCGCACCGGGGCCGTTGCCGGCCGCACGGTCGTCCGGGACGGCCGGGGAGCGCCAGCGCACGCCGGTGCGGACAGCCAGCACGCCAAGGCCGGCCGGGCCGCCCCACTTGTGCGCGCTCGCGACGAGGACCGACCAGTCGGTGGGCGGGCTGCCGCGGCCGATGCTCTGCGCGGCGTCGACGACCAGGGGTACGCCGGCCGCCGCACAGACCGCGGCGACCTCGCCGAGGGGCTGGAGCGTGCCGACCTCGTGGTTGGCGCTCTGCACGCAGGCGAGGGCCGTACCGGGCTGGAGCGCCCGTTCCAGCTCGGCGACGTCGATCCGCCCGTAGCCGTCGACGCCGACCAGCGTGCCGCCTCCCGCGTGCTCGACCGCGTGCAGCACCGCCGAGTGCTCGACGGCGGACGCGACCAGGTGGGGCCCGGTCCGGCGCCGCCCGAGGGCCAGCCCGATGACCGCGAGGTGAGCCGCCGCCGTACCCGACGCCGCGAACGACAGCTCGTCCGCGCGGCAGCCGAGCAGCGCGGCGAGGGTCTCGCGGGCGCCGTCGAGCAGCAGGCGGGCCCGTCGAGCGGAGCCGTACAGCCGACCCGGGTCGGCCCACCCGTCGTCCCACGCGTCCACCATGGCCGCGCGGGCGGCCGGGTGCAGCGGCTCGGTCGAGGCCGCGTCGAAGTAGCCCGCGCGGTCCTGTGAAGGGGGAGGGGGCACGGACAGGACCCTGCCATGCCGCGCGCGGTGATGCACGCCGTCACGGAGCCTGCCATGGGCCTGCCACGGGGCCTGCCATGGGGCCTGCCATGGGGCCTGCCATGGGGCAGACGCAGGCGCGGATCGGCAGCCAGATGCGCTCGCGG
>DAIPJR010000161.1:0-5307 GCA_036770165.1 Actinomycetes bacterium
CAGGCCCTCGTCTACTGACCTTGCGCCGCACCACCGACCTGTCCGTGTCAGATCACGCCAGAGTGTGATCTGACACGGACAAGGTCAGCGGCGAACCTGGCTAGACGGAGATCTCGACCTCGGCGACGACGCCCTGCTCGGCGGTCACCGAGCGGTCGACGGTCGCCGCACCCGGCGCGAGCACCCGCAGCGTCCACGAGCCCGGCGCCGCGAAGAACCGGAAGTGCCCGGTCGCCGACGTCGGCACCTCGGCGGTGAACTCACCCGTCGAGTCGAGCAGCCGCACGTAGGCACCGCCGACCGGCTCGCCACCGCGCTGCACGATGCCCTGCACGACGGCCTCCTTGGTCACGTCGATGCCCTCGACGCTGAGGCCACCAGCGGTGACGCCGCACATCAGGCGCCGCCGCCTTCCGGGCTACCGGCCGAGTCGCCGAGCTGCACGGGTACGCCGACCATCGAGCCGTACTCGGTCCAGGACCCGTCGTAGTTGCGCACGTTCGGCTGGCCGAGCAGCTCGTGAAGGACGAACCAGGTATGCGCCGACCGCTCGCCGATGCGGCAGTAGGCGATGGTGTCCTTGGACAGGTCGACCCCGGCATCGGAGTAGAGCGTCGTCAGCTCGTCGTCCGAACGGAACGTGCCGTCGTCGTTGGCCGCCTTGGACCACGGGATGCTGCGCGCCGTCGGCACGTGCCCACCCCGCTGCGACTGCTCCTGGGGCAGGTGCGCCGGGGCCAGCAGCCGGCCGGCGTACTCGTCCGGGGAACGCACGTCGACCAGGTTGAGCGTGCCGATCGCGGCGAGCACGTCGTCGCGGAACGCCCGGATGGACTTGTCCTGCTCCTGGGCGGTGTACGTGGTCGCCGGACGCTCGGCGATCTCGGTCACCAGTGCGCGCGAGTCGAGCTCCCAGCGCTTGCGGCCGCCGTCGAGCAGCCGGACGTCCTGGTGGCCGTACAGCTTGAAGTACCAGTACGCGTAGGCCGCGAACCAGTTGTTGTTGCCGCCGTACAGGACAACGGTGTGGTCGTTGCCGATCCCCTTGCGGGAGAGCAGCGCCTCGAACTGCGCCTTGCTGACGAAGTCGCGGCGGACCGGGTCCTGCAGGTCGTCACGCCAGTCGATGCGTACGGCACTGGTGATGTGACCTTTGTCGTATGCGGTCGTGTCTTCGTCGACCTCGACGAGGACGATCGACGGGTCGTCGAGGTGCGCCTCGACCCAGTCGGCGTCGACCAGGACATCGGTGCGGCTCATGCGGGGATCTCCTCAGAGTTGGTGAGAACAGACCGTGCGGGGGCGGTGGCAGGAAGCAGGCGGCGAAGGATCAGGTAGACCTCGCAGCCGAGGCAGTAGCCGAACGCGCCGTTGAGGAACGCAGCCCCGAACGCGAACGCGGTGGCCACCAGGAACACCGGCGTGGAGCCGAGGACGGCACCGAGGACGCCGACGGCTGCGAAGCCGAGGCCGACGCTCTGGGCGAACCGCGGCGGGCGGGCGTCCTCGAGCTCGGCCGGCGGCGCGAGGCGCGGGCGGACGAACCGCCGGAACAGCGCCGCGTAGGGCGTGCGCTGGACCCCGGCGAAGGCGCCGACGGCGAAGAGGACGGCCTGCACGGCGAGCAGCCACGGGCTCTGGGTGAGCAGGACGACGGCGAGCAGGATCGTCGTGAGGATCGCGGCGAAGCGCGGCCCTCGCGGGTCGATCTGGGGACCGTCGGTCTGGGGAGCAGGGTGCGACATGGGTACTCCTGATGGGAGCCGGCACGGGAGGGTGTGCGGGTGCGGGCAGCAGGCGGTCGCGAGGACCAGCGGGGTACCCGGTCAGGAGGACGGACAGGCGCAGGAGGTGCTGCGGCACAGGTCGACTGCGCGCCGCTTCGTGAGCACCTGCCGGGACATGGCACCCAGGGTAAGGGATGAGCGGACGCGCGTCACCGGCTCGTCCAGATCCTGACATCGAGATCTCGCCGGACGGACGTCACGGGATGGCCTCGCCGAGCGCGGCGACCACGTCGGCCTTGCGCGGGAGGCCGACCGCGCGCCGGACCACCCGGCCAGATCCGTCGAGGACGAAGACGGTGGGGGTACGCATGACGTCCAGCCGCCGTACGAGGTCCAGGTGGGCCTCGGCGTCGACCTCCAGGTGGGCGACGCCCTCCACCTGCTCGGCCACCTCGCCGAGGATCCGCCGCGTCGCACGGCACGGCTGGCAGAACGCGGTGGAGAACTGGACGAGGGTCGCCCGGCGCCCGAGGGCGCCGCCGAGCTCGGCCGCGGTCAGCGAAGGGACGGCGTGGTTCTCGTCTGCGGTGCTCGAGGTCGAGCGCGCGTCTACGCCCCGGATCCGGCCGTCGGTGAGCCGTCGCCACACGCCGAACCCCGTCGCCGCGACGAGGACGACGACCAGCAGCACGAGCCCGGGGTTCACGTACGCCGCAACCCACGCACGGCCGCCTGGCATTCCCGCCGGCCCATACCGGGCCGGGTTGGCCCGCCTGCCGGCCAACCGGCGTCCGTCTCGGCGACAGTGGGCCAGACGGACGCGGTGAGCGACACGGTCAGCCGCCCGCGAAGGGGGGCAACGCCTCGACGACGGCGCCGTCCGAGAGCGCGACCGAGTCGGGCGGACGGGTACCGACCGGGTCACCGTCGACGAGGAACGCGCACCGCCCGAGGACCCGAGCCAGCCGCCCGTCGTCCGGGTGGGCGGCGACGGCAGCGGCCAGCAGCTCGGCCACGGTCGCCGGGCCGGCGAAGGCATCCTCGGCCAGGCCGGCGGCTTCCTTCGCCGCCGCCCAGTACCGCAAGGTCACCGTCACGCACCCACCTGCCCGCGCTTCACCCGGCGAACGGGTGCTGCAGCGCCGCCGAAAGCCTCTGGCACGCCGGGCGAACCCCCACCGGCCGGGTGAAGCGGCGTGGCCGAGGCCACCACGGCGCGCACCCACGCGGCGATCCGGCGGGTGAGCTCGTCGTCGATGGCTGCCTCCGCGTGGCCGAAGCCGGACTCGACCCACAGCTCGGTCGTGCGTCCACCAGCCGCGGCGAGCTCCTCGGCGTGCTCGAGGGGGAAGAACCGGTCCTGGTCGCCGTGGACGACGAGCAGCGGCGTCGGCGCGACGTCGCCGGCGACGGCTCGCGGCTCGGCGGGTACGGGGTCCCAGCCCTCGTCATGGATCCGGGTACCCATCGCGACCCGTGCGAAGAGGCGACCGATCGGGTGCTCGACCAGGAAGTGCAGCCGTCGCATCGTGGCCGTCCCTCGGTAGTACCAGCGGGCCGGGCCGCTGACCGCGACGACCGCGTCGACCCCGCGGTAGAGCGCCGCGTGCCGTATGACGACCGACGCCCCCATCGAGAACCCCACCGTGGCCACGGACCGGTACCCGAGGAGGCGCGCCCAGCGGACGGCCGCGTCGAGGTCCAGCACCTCGAGGTCGCCGAGGGTGCTGTACCCCTGCGACCGGCCGTGCCCGCGGAAGTCGAACGCGACCACTCCGGCCCGCTCGGAGAGGACCCGAGTGACCCTGGTGAGCGACGACGAGCGCCACGAACCGGAAAAGCCGTGCGCGACAACAAATACCGTGCCGCCGTCCGGCGCGCTGCCGTCCAGCGAGGGCAGATGCGCGGCGGAGACAGCGATCCCGTCCGCGGCGAGCAGGGTCCGCTGCTCGACCTGGGCGGTCCGTGTCGCGCTCATGTGGGCTATCCTCACAGGTGGGACCCGGGCGACGTCGCCTCTCGGGTCCTTCGTCGTTCACCGACCGGTTAACCGACCGGTCCACCGACCGGTGCTGACAGTACGAGGAGGAGCCCGCCGATGAGCCAGCTGCTGCTGCTGACCAACGCGCTTCAGCCGTCGACCGAGGTGCTGCCGTCGCTGGGCCTGCTCATGCACCAGGTCCGCGTGGCGCCGGCCGAGACGGCCGCCCTGCTCGATGCACCGCAGTGCGACGCGATCCTCGTGGACGGTCGCCGCGACCTGCCCCAGATCCGCAGCCTCTGCCGGCTGATGCGCACGACCGGCGTCGACGTGCCGCTGCTGCTCATCGTCACCGAGGGCGGCATGGTCGCGGTCAGCGCCGACTGGGGCGTCGACGACGTCCTCCTCGACACCGCGGGACCCGCCGAGCTCGAGGCCCGGCTGCGCGTCTCGACCGGGCGGCTCGCCGCCGCCCGCGGCGCCGGCGACGACGTGCCCGACGAGATCCGGTCCGGCGACATCAGCATCGACGAGGCGACCTACACCGCCCGCGTGCGCGGCCGGGTGCTCGAGCTCACGTTCAAGGAGTTCGAGCTGCTGAAGTTCCTCGCGCAGCACCCCGGGCGCGTCTTCACGCGGGCCCAGCTGCTGCAGGAGGTGTGGGGCTACGACTACTACGGAGGCACCCGTACCGTCGACGTCCACGTGCGCCGTCTGCGCGCCAAGCTCGGTGTCGAGCACGAGCAGCTGATCGGTACCGTCCGCAACGTCGGTTACCGCTTCGTCCTCCCCCGGACGGACGTCAGCGCCGACGATCGCGCACCCGTTCCTGTTTCGTGAGCCGCGCTGCAGCAGCGACGCACTAGCCTGCGGAGCGTGACGGCCGAGGCGACCTTCGACGACGCCGACGTGCGTGTCGAGGTGCTGGGCCGCCTGCACGCCTCGGAGATCGACGCCGTCACGCAGCTGATCGAACGGGCGACCGAGGTCGACGGCGTCCGCCCCCTCTCGGAGCACGTCTCGCTGCACCTGCGGCACGGCGGCGACGACCGCGTCCGCAACGTCCTCCTCTACCTCACGTCCGGCCAGCTGGGCGGGTACGCCCACCTCGACGTGACCGATGTCGTCGAGGGGTCGAGCGCCGAGCTGGTGGTCGACCCCGACCTTCGCGGCCACGGGCTCGGCCGTCTCCTCGTCCGGCACGTGCTCGCCGAGACGCCGGACGGCCGCCTCCGCCTGTGGTCGCACGGCGAGCACCCGGCCGCCGCGGCGCTCTCGGCGGCGATGGGCTTCACCCGGACCCGCGCCCTGTGGCAGCTGCGCCGCTCGCTGTACTCGCCCCTCCCGGCCCCGGACCTCGCGGCCGGCGTCGAGATCCGTACCTTCCTGCCAGGGGTGGACGACGAGGCCTGGCTCGAGCTGAACGCGAAGGCCTTCACCCACCATCCGGAGCAGGGCGGGTGGACCATCGACGACCTGCACCAGCGGATCGCCGAGCCGTGGTTCCAGGCCGACGGGTTCTTCCTCGCCGTACGACCCGACGAGGGCGGCCGGCTGGTCGGGTTCCACTGGACCAAGGTGCACGGCGAGGTCGACCAC
>DAIPJR010000162.1:0-5304 GCA_036770165.1 Actinomycetes bacterium
GAAGAGCAGGCTCGCGTCAGTGCTGGAGCCGGAGCCCCGTCGCCTGCTCGCCGACCTCGCAGTCGACCAGCGTGGTGTCCGGCCCGATGGTGGCGCCGCCGGCGACCCGAGTACGGCCGAACAGCTGCGTGCCGGGCTGCAGCGTCACGTCCGGGGCCAGCTCCACGTCGACGTCGATCCAGGTCGTCTCGGGGTCGACGACGGTGACCCCGGCCCGCATCCAGGCCTCGACGAGGCGGTCGCGCAGCGCCCGACCCAGACGAGCCAGCTCGACCCGGTCGTTGACTCCCTCGGCCTCCAGCGCCTCGGCGAGCACGACGGCGCCCACGCCCAGCCCGTCGGCCCTCGCGAGGGCGATCGCATCGGTGAGGTAGGCCTCGCCCTGCGCGTTGTCTGTGCCGATGCGGTCCAGCGCCTTGCCCAGGAAGTCGGCGTCGAAGGCGTAGATGCCGGTGTTGATCTCCCGGATGGCCGCCTGCATCGGGCTGGCGTCGCGGCGCTCGACGATGGCGACCACGGCGCCCAGCGAGTCGCGGACGATCCGCCCGTAGCCGGCCGCGTCGGCCGGCTCGCTCGTCAGCACGGTCACCGTGTCGCCCGACGCGGCGTGTGCGGCGAGGAACGCGCGCAGCGTCGCCCCGGTCAGGAGGGGCACGTCTCCGTAGGTGACCACCACGGTGCCCGCGAGCTGCGGGAGGGCCTGGAGGCCGCACCACGTCGCGCGGGCCGTGCCGGGGACCTCGTCCTGGTCGGCGACCACCACATCGGGCGCCACCTCGGCCAGGTGCGCGGCGACCGCGTCCCTCCCGTGCCGTACGACGACCACGAGGTGCTCCGGATCGAGGGCGCGCGCGGCGACGACAGCGTGGTCGAGGAGGGTACGGCCGCCGATCGCGTGCAGAACCTTGGGCGTCGCTGAGCGCATCCGGGTGCCCTCGCCGGCAGCGAGGACGACCACGGCGGCCGGGCGGCTGCTGCTCACGCGGCTCCTCGACGACTACGGCGGGGCGGACCGGGCTCACGCGCACCTGCCTGCGGGCTCAGGTGTGCGTGCTCAGGATACCTGCGGATGAACACCTGCCGAACGCGCGGTTCCGCCGCCTGGACTCGATCCAGGACCGCAAGCCTTCAAAGGGCTGCAGGCTGCCAATTACCCCACGGCGGAGCGGAGCCGGAGACCCGGCGACCGGGGGCCAGTCTGGCACGGCGGTACAGGCCGACCCCGCGTCGGGCGAGCGTCAGGCAAGATGGCGAGCGTGACTGACACCGGCGAAGGGCTCCAGCGGGGCACGCGCGGCAGGATGAGCGGCAAGGAGCGGCGGGCCCAGCTGGTCGAGATCGGGCGCCAGCTGTTCGCCGAGAAGGGCCTCGAGGGCACGTCGGTCGAGGAGATCGCCGCCAAGGCGGGGGTGTCGAAGCCGGTCGTCTACGAGCACTTCGGCGGCAAGGAGGGCCTGTACGCGGTCGTCGTCGACCGCGAGATGCAGCGACTCCTGGACGGCGTGACCGGCGCGCTCACCGGGGGGCATCCGAGGGAGCTGCTCGAGCAGGCGGCGTTCGCGCTGCTCGACTACATCGACAACAACGCCGACGGGTTCCGGATCCTCGTACGCGACTCGGGCGTCGGCACGTCCACCGGTACCTTCACCAGCCTGATCAGCGACATCGCCAGCCAGGTGGAGCACATCCTCGGCTCGGAGTTCAAGGCCCGCGGCTTCGACCCGAAGTTCGCGCCCATGTACTCGCAGATGCTGGTCGGCATGGTGGCCCTCACCGGCCAGTGGTGGCTGGACGCCCGCCGGCCCAAGAAGGCCGACGTCGCCGCGCACCTGGTCAACCTGTCCTGGAACGGCCTCTCCGGCCTCGAGCCGCACCCGGAACTCATCGGTCGTCGCGCCCGTTGATCGGGGTCCCGCGGCGGTAGGTTCGGCGCCATGAGCGACCAGCCACCGCCCGACCCGAGCACCCCTCCGCCGTCCGACCCGTACGGGCCGCCGCCGGCGCAGCAGCCCCCGCCCGCCCCGCCCGGGTACGGGCCGCCGCCGCCCGGGTACGGACCACCGCCCCCGGTGCCCCCGGCCTACGGCCAACCGCCGCCCCCGGGGTACACCCAGCCTCAGTACGGCCAACCTCAGTACGGCCAGCCTCAGTACGGCCAACCGCCGCCCCCGGGGTACGGCCAACCTCAGTACACCCAACCTCAGTACGCTCCGCCCGGCTTCAGCCAGCCGGTCTACGGAAGCGGCGCCCCGCCGACGAACAACGGCGTGGCCATCGCAGCGCTCATCGTCGGCATCATCGCCCTGGTCGTGTGCTGGATCCCCTACCTCGGCGTCCCCCTGCCGATCATCGCGCTCATCCTCGGCATCATCGGGCTCGGCAAGGCCCGCGCCCTGAACGTCGGCCGCGGCCTCGCGATCACCGGTCTCGTGCTCGGCATCGTGTCGCTGCTCGCCGCGCTGTTCATCACGGTGGTGGTGACGGTCTTCATCGGCAGGCACGCCAAGATCCTCGACTGCGGGCGGAACGACCTCACGCAGGCGCAGCAGCAGCAGTGCGTCCGCGACCAGCTGGGGCTCCCGAGCGTCGCGCCAAGCTGAACCGGCCGACGAGCTAGCCGAAGGTCAGCACGCTCGCGCGGTGCAGGACCGTGTCCACGTACGACCGTGTCTCGCGGTAGGGCGGGACACCGCCGTAGGCGCGTACCGCCGTCGCGCCCGCGTTGTACGCGGCGAGCATCAGCCGCACCCGGTCACCGGGCACGTGCTGGACCTCGGCGAAGAGCAGGCAGTCGAAGTGCGCGGCGGTCGGGATCGCGTCCTTGGGGTTCCAGACGTCCTTGACACCGTCGCCGTTGCCGTCGAGGCCGTACGCCTTCCAGGTACGCGGCAGGAACTGGGCGATGCCCTGTGCGCCCTGGCTGCTCAGCGCCTGCGCGTCCCAGCCGCTCTCCTGCTCCAGCTGGGCCGCGAGCACGTGGGCGTCGAGGCCGGGGCAGGTGCGAGCGGCAGCGACGACCAGGGCGCGGTACTGCTCCGGGACCGTCGGCGGCCCACGGTGCGCCCAGGCGATGCCGCCGACGATCGCGACGACGAGCCCAGTCGCGGCAAAGGGGAGCGCCACCCTCACTCCCTTGCGCATCCGTCCACGGTAACCGCTCCGGGTCCTGTCCCGGTTCTGTAGGTTCGCCGCATGAGCGAGCGCGACGAGGTCGACCGGCTCGTCGAGGCCTGGCAGCGCGAGCGGCCCGACCTCGACGTGTCCCCCTTGTCGGTGCTCTCCCGCGTGACACGGCTCGCCCGGCACCTCGACCGCGCCCGCCGCGACGCCTTCGCCCATCACGAGCTCGAGACCTGGGAGTTCGACGTCCTCGCCGCCCTGCGCCGGGCCGGCGTCCCGTACGAGCTGTCGCCGGGTCAGCTGCTGACCGTCACCCTGGTCGCCAGCGGCACGATGACCAACCGCATCGACCGGCTGGCAGGCCGGGGCCTGGTCACCCGGCGCCCCGACCCAGGCGACCGGCGGGGCGTCCTCGTGACCCTCACCGACGAGGGCCGCTCGCGCGTCGACGAGGCGCTGTCCGACCTCCTCGTCCAGGAGCACGCGATCCTCGACGGCCTGACCCCGGCGGACCGTACCCAGCTAGCGGTCCTCCTGCGTACGGTCACCGCGCCCTTCGACCTGCCCTGACCCGCGACCCTCGCGTTGATCATGGGCAGATGGCCCTGGTTTCTTGATCCACATGGGCGATTCGCCCATGATCAACGAGACCGTGGTGGGGCTGCGGGTGCGGCGGCGGAGAAGCGGCCGGACTGCATCAGGGCGACCACGCCCGTCACGTCGCGCTCCTGGGCGAGCTCGACGTCGACGGCGAAGCCCTTGGCCAGGAGCTCCAGGCCCGAGGCGCAGTCCTCGAGGGGGCGCGGCCGGATGGCCGCAGCGGCCGCGGCCTCGGCGTCGGGGGTCCCCGCCGTCCCCCGCGCGAGCAGCCCCTCGGCGATCACGCCGGCACCGAGCCAGTCCTCGTACGCCGGCCGCAGCGAGCCGTCGGACCAGCGCTCGCCCGCGGCCACGAGGCCCACCCGCTCGTACGAGGTCAGCAGCTGGACCGTCGCCTTGGCGTTGCGGAGGCAGCCCGCGGCGACCGGCACGGCGCTGCTTGCCGCGGCGTGGGCGATGGCTGAACCGTTCGGCGAGGGCAGGACCAGCCGGGCGCCCTCCTCGAGGTCGAGCAGGCTGGCCGGCGAGAGGGTACGGCCCTGCCGCGTCGACCGCCCGCGGGCGAGGACGGCGCCGATCTCCCGGGCGAACTGCTCCGCTCCGTCGGTCCCCCACGAGTACGGCCACACCTGCGCCCCGCGATCGACCGCGATCGTCAACGACGTGGTGAAGGACAGAACGTCGATGATGACCAGGACGTCGCAGGAGGCGGCGAGCGACCTGGCTCCGGCTGCCCCCCACGCGACGTCGACCGTGCTCGTCATCGGCTCCTCATCGGCAGATCACCCGGGTCAACCTACGACCTCGGCGGCGCGCAGCCACTCGTCCTCGAGCTCGGCGGTCTGCGCGGCAACCGCCCGCAGCTCCGCGTCGAGCGCCGCGACCCGTACGTGGTCGGTCGCGTGCTCGGCGAGGAGTCCGTGCAGCCGCTCGGACTCGCGGGCCAGCCGGGACAGGCTCCGCTCGATCCGCGCCAGCTCCTTGCGGGCGGTACGGATGTCGGCCGCCGTCGCCGCCGGCTGGCTGGGACGCGGCGTGCCAGATCCGAAGGAGCCCGGGACGACGGCCGCGTCGGCCGGCTCTGCCGTACCCATCCCGTGGGCTCCCGCGCGCAGCGCGAGGTACTCGTCGACGCCCCCTGGCAGGTCGCGCAGGGCTCCGTCGCCGAGCAGCCCGACGACGTTGTCGCAGACGCGCTCGAGGAAGTACCGGTCGTGGGAGACCACGACGAGGGTGCCGGGCCAGCCGTCGAGCAGGTCCTCCAGCGCGTTCAGGGTCTCGACGTCGAGGTCGTTCGTCGGCTCGTCCAGCAGCAGCACGTTGGGCCCGGCCATGAGCAGCCGCAGCAGCTGCAGCCGGCGCCGCTCCCCGCCGGACAGCTCGCCCACCCGGGTCCACATCCGCTCCCCGGTGAAGCCGAATCGCTCGGCCAGCTGCAGAGCGGTGATCTCCCGGCCCTTGCCGAGCTCGATGACCGACCGGACCTCCTCGACCGCCTCGAGCGCACGCACCTGCGCCGGCAGCTCGACGACTTCCTGGGACAGGTAGGCCGGCTGGACGGTACGGCCGACCACGACCCGGCCC
>DAIPJR010000012.1:0-11305 GCA_036770165.1 Actinomycetes bacterium
GCGGTGCCGAAGTCCGTACGGTGGGAGGACGGCACGAACGGCCCAGCGACCAGTTGACGGCCCGGCTGACGGCCCGCGCGCCCTCAGCCGGCGAGCACCGAAGCGGCGACGGCGCGACCGGCCCGCCCACCCAGCGCGACAGCTTGGGCCCAGTGCCCGATCCACGTCGCCACCCCGTCGGCGGTACCCGTGAGGTAGCCGGAGAGCCCCGCGGAGGTCGCCTCCGTACCCAGGTCGAGCAGGCCCTCCTCGGGGATGCTCACGGCCTGCGGGTCGAGGCCCCGCTCGAGGAGCACGAGGCGCGCCGCCGCCCGCGCGACCAGCCCGTTGCCGCCGACGAACGGCTCGAGGCCGAGCAGCTCGCCGAGCACGACGGCGGAGACGACCACGGCCGGCGCCTCTGTGGGCGCCGTGACGAGCTCGGCCAGGACGGCGAGGCGGTCGGGCAC
Source organism: Actinomycetes bacterium (assembly GCA_036770165.1). Lineage (GTDB taxonomy): Bacteria > Actinomycetota > Actinomycetes > Prado026 > Prado026 > JANYIP01. The sequence continues at coordinate 450 of DAIPJR010000012.1, forward strand.
CCCGTCGCCCGGCCGCGGCCGTCCGAGCCACTCGTCGGCCGCCAGGTCGGCCGCTGCGAGGGTGTGCAGGCGCGCGAGGGCCTGCAGCGGCGCGCGGGACCACACCGTGGCGAGCGAGGCGAGCTCGGTGGTCGCCCGCAGCGCGCCGCGTGCCGTCGCGCCGTGGACATCGTCGGCGAACGGTGCGTGGAACGCGTCCAGCGCCCAGTCCGAGCGGGAGCCGCCGATCTCGAGGCAGGTCGAGGCCCAGGCAGCCCGGCGCAACGACTCGGCCGTCACCTCGGGCACCCGGCGGCGCAGCTCGCGGCCGCGCAGCTCGCGCAGCAGGGCATCGACCGAGCCGCGTGCGGCGTCGACGGCCTCGAACACCCCCGGGAGACCGGCGAGCGTCGCCAGCGGGTCGCCCGTCATCCGGCGAGCGTACGACCCGCTGACCGGGACGCCTCGCGCGCCGGTAACGTTCGGACGACGACCCCGGCGAACAGGGCCGCGCGACGAAGGGAACCCGCCGTGAGCGATCTCGAGAACCTGCTGTCGGAGGACCGGCGGTTCGAGCCCCCTGCGGAGTTCGCCGCAGCCGCCAACGCCACAGCCGCCCTGTACACCGAGGCGGCCGCCGACCGCCTCGCGTTCTGGGACGAGCAGGCGCACCGCCTGTCCTGGGCGAAGGAGTGGACGCAGACGCTCGACTGGTCGAAGGCGCCGTTCGCGCGGTGGTTCGTCGGTGGCCGGCTGAACGTCGCGGTCAACTGCCTGGACCGGCACGTCGACGCCGGGTACGGCGACCAGGTCGCCATCCACTTCGAAGGCGAGCCCGGCGACACCCGCACGCTGACGTACGCCGACCTGCTCGCCCAGGTGAGCCAGGCGGCGAACGCGCTCACCGAGCTGGGCGTGCAGGCCGGCGACCGGGTGGCGATCTACCTGCCGATGATCCCCGAGGCCGCGATCGCGATGCTGGCCTGCGCGCGGATCGGGGCGCCGCACTCGGTGGTCTTCGGTGGCTTCTCGGCCGAGGCGCTGTCGTCGCGCATCCAGGACGCCGACGCGAAGCTGGTCATCACCTCCGACGGCGGCTACCGGCGCGGGTCGGCCTTCGCGCTCAAGCCCGCCGTCGACGAGGCGGTGACGTCGTGCCCGGGGGTCGAGCACGTCGTCGTCGTACGACGGACCGGCCAGGAAGTCGCCTGGACCGACAAGGACCTGTGGTGGCACGACGTCGTCGGCCGGCAGCCGGCGACGCACCAGGCCGAGGCCTTCGACGCCGAGCACCCGCTGTTCATCCTCTACACCTCGGGCACCACGGCCAAGCCCAAGGGCATCCTGCACACCACCGGCGGCTACCTCACCCAGGTCTCGTACACCCACCACAACGTGTTCGACCTGAAGCCCGACACGGACGTCTTCTGGTGCACCGCCGACGTCGGCTGGGTCACCGGCCACTCCTACATCGTCTACGGCCCGTTGACCAACCGCGCGACCCAGCTGATGTACGAGGGCACGCCGGACACCCCGCACCAGGGCCGGTGGTGGGAGCTCGTCGAGAAGTACGGCGTCACCGTGCTGTACACCGCGCCCACCGCGATCCGTACGTTCATGAAGTGGGGCGAGCAGGTGCCGGCCGACTTCAACCTCTCGTCGCTGCGGCTCCTCGGGTCGGTGGGCGAGCCGATCAACCCGGAGGCGTGGATGTGGTACCGCCGGGTCATCGGCGCCGACCGCTGCCCCATCGTCGACACCTGGTGGCAGACCGAGACCGGGGCCATCATGATCAGCCCGCTGCCCGGCGTCACCGCGACCAAACCGGGATCGGCGATGCGTGGGCTGCCCGGTATCGGCGTCGACGTCGTCGACGACCACGCGGCCCCGGTCCCCGACGGTGGCGGCGGCTACCTCGTGCTCGACCAGCCGTGGCCGGCGATGCTGCGCGGGATCTGGGGCGACCCCGACCGCTACCGGGAGACGTACTGGTCGCGCTTCGAAGGCATCTACTTCGCCGGCGACGGAGCCAAGAAGGACAGCGACGGCGACCTGTGGCTGCTCGGCCGCGTCGACGACGTCATGAACGTGTCGGGGCACCGGATCTCCACGACCGAGGTCGAGTCGGCCCTCGTCTCGCACCCGGCCGTCGCCGAGGCCGCGGTCGTCGGCGCCAACGACGCCATGACGGGGCAGGCCATCGTGGCCTTCGTCATCCCGCGCGGCGGCGCTCCCGAGGAGACCGAGGCGCTGATCGCCGAGCTGCGGAACCACGTGGCCAAGGAGATCGGCCCGATCGCCAAGCCCCGCAACGTGTTCATCGTCGCCGAGCTGCCCAAGACGCGGTCAGGGAAGATCATGCGCCGGCTGCTCCGCGACGTCGCCGAGAACCGAGAGGTCGGCGACACGACCACCCTGGCAGACGGTGGGGTGATGACCGCCATCTCCGGACGGCTCGCCTCCGGCGGCGGCACCGGCGACGAGGGCTAGCCGCCCAGCACTCCGCGTTCCCGCCACGCCCGCGTTGATCATGGACGAATGGCCCATGTGGATCAAGGAAGTGGGGCCATCTGCCCATGATCAACGGATCGGGGCTCGGTGAGCAGCCGAGCGGGTGGGTCGGCAGGACGGGCCAGCTTCCGGCATGATGCGGGGCAGCCAGCGAAGGAGCGCGCGGGGCATCCAGACGAAGGAGCGGGCATGAGCGCCAACGGCCGGACCACCGAGGACCAGTCGCTCGGGCAGCTGGTCTCGAGCGTGACAAGCAACGTCTCGTCCCTGGTACGCCTCGAGATCGAGCTCGCGAAGTCCGAGGTGTCGCAGCAGGTCAAGCAGGGTGCCGTCGGTGGCGGGTTGGCTGCGGTGGCCGGGTTCCTCGTCCTGCTGGCGATCATCCTGCTGTCCATCGCCGCCGCGCTCGGGCTGGCGACGGTGATGCCGAGCTGGGCCGCGTTCCTCGTCGTCGGGGGTGCCTACCTGCTGATCGCCGTGGTCCTGGTGCTGCTGGGGGTACGCCGGTTCAAGCGGATCAAGGGACCGAAGCGGGCCTCGGCCGCGTTCGCCGAGACCAAGGAGGTCCTGGCCGCCCGGTCGCGGGTACGCGGCGACGCCAAGGAGGCCGGCCTCTCGGTCGCCGAGCTGAAGCTGCACGAGGCGGACGAGCGGGCGAGGATCGCCGCCCGCGACGCCGCCCGCCAGGCCGCCAGCCAGTCCTAGCGGAGCCGCGATCCGCGGCCGCGCGGACGGCTCAGTCGCAGCGGCCGGTCGGGACGTCGTCGACCGCGGTACGTCCGGCCGACGCGATGCTCGCCACCTGCGCGGCTGTCAGCGCGTAGCCGGTCTCGGGGTCGTCCCGCGAGGCCGCGAACACGACGCCGAGCACCTGCCCGTCGGTGCCGACCAGCGGCCCGCCAGAGTTCCCTGGGCGGACGACGGCCCGCAGGGCGTAGATGCTGCGTACGACCTGGCCGGAGCCGTAGATGTCCTGCCCGACCGCCCGCGTCGTGCCGCGCACCCGGGCCGGGCTGACCACCAACGGACCGTCGCCGGGGTAGCCGATGGCGGCCGAGTCGGTGCCCTGGACCGCCGCGCCGCCGAATGCGAGCGGCTTCAGGTCCAGCCCCGGCACCCAGAGCACCGCGAGGTCTGTACGAGGATCGAACTCGACGACGCGGGCCGGGTAGCCGCGGCCGCTCCCGTCGACGTACACCTTCGGGTCCTGGACGCCGGCGAGGACGTGGGCGTTGGTCATGACCCGCTGCGGCGCGAACACGAAGCCGGAGCCTTCGATGCTGCGGTTGCAGGAGTCGGCGTTGCCGACGATCTTGACGGTCGACCGCGCCGCGGCGCGCACGCCCGGGTAGCGGCTGACCGTGCCGTCGGGCGCGGCCACGGGCGCGGGACGTTCCTGGCCCAGGTCGGTGAAGACCTGCGGGAAGCCGGTCGTGTCGAGTAGGTTGCCGAACGCCGAGAACACCTCGTCCGGCGTCCCCGGCATGACGCGGTCGACCGCGGCGAGCAGCCGGGAGTCTCGGGCGTCGGAGGCGAACGGGACGCTGCTGTCCGCCTGCAGCAGCACGCTGCCGAGCAGCCAGGTGACCGCCAGCACCGCGACGATGCCGACGACCCCGCCACCGGCCGCGTCGAGCCTGCGGGCCGGCTGCCAGGTGAGGTGGCGGCGCAGTCGGGACGCCGCCCAGGCCGCGCACGCCTGGACGGCGGTGGCGATCACCAGGACGCCGCCGAGAGCGATCGCCGCGCGCGCCTTGCCCGGCGTCTGCGACCCGAGCAGGTGCGGGATGACGAGAAGTCCCAGCAGCCCACCCAAGGCGAAGCCGAGGAACGAGACGATCGAGACGAGGAAGCCCTGCCGCAGCCCAGCGACCGCGAAGGACACGATCAGGACAGCGACGACGAGGTCGACAGGGTTCACGTCGGCGACCTCAGCTCGCCGACCGCGCTCGGCGGCAGCGGCTCGATGCGCGAGACGTCCCACGGGCGCTCCCACCCGCCGATGGCGAGCACGCGGTCGAGCAGCCCTCCGGTGAAGCCCCACACCAGCATGCCGCGCACGTGGAACGCCGGCCCGATGAAGCCGCTGGGGTGCGTCACGCGGACCCGGTTGTCGGGGTCGGTGAGCTCGGCAACGGGTACGCGGTGCACGGCGGCCACCTCTGCCGGCGCGGCGGCGTGCACCGGAGTCGGCGTACGCCACCAGCCGAGCACCGGCGTCACCACGAAACCACTGGGCGGCAAGAATAGGTCCGGCAGCGTCGCGAAGACCTCCACGCCGCTCGGGTCCAGGCCGGTCTCCTCCTGCGCCTCGCGGAGCGCCGCGGCGACCGGACCGTCGTCGGTGTCGTCGACGGACCCGCCCGGGAACGCGGGCTGCCCGGGGTGCGAGCGCATGTCCGCGGCACGTTCGATGAGCAGCAGGTCGGGCCCGTCGGGACCCTCGCCGAGAAGCACGAGGATGGCCGACATGCGCCCGCCGTCCTCGGGCGGCAAGAACCGGGAGAGCTGTCCTGGCTCGACGGCGGCGGCCGCCTCGGCCAGCGGCTGCAGCCACGCCGGCAGCGCCTCGGGCTCGACCGGCTGGACGGTCAAGGCACGTCCTTGACCAGGGCCGCGGCGACGACCGGATCGGTGGGTCCCTCGCCGTACGAGGGGCAGAGCCGGGCGAGGGGGCAGGCGCCGCAGGCGGGCTTGCGGGCGTGACAGCGGCGCCTGCCGTGGAAGATGACCCGGTGGCTGAGCATCGTCCAGTCACGACGCTCGAAGAGGGCACCTACCTCGGTCTCGACCTTGACGGGGTCGTCCTCCTCGGTCCAGCCGAAACGCCTGGAGAGCCGGCCGAAGTGCGTGTCGACGGTGATGCCCGGTACGCCGAACGCGTTGCCCAGCACGACGTTGGCCGTCTTGCGCCCGAAGCCGGGCAACGTCACCAGGTCCTCGAGACGCGACGGCACCTCGCCGCCGTAGCGGTCGCACAGCGCCTGGCCGAGCCCGATGAGCGACGTGGTCTTGTTGCGGAAGAACCCGGTCGGCCGGATCAGCGCCTCGAGCTGGTCGCGGTCGGCCGCCGCGTAGTCGGCCGCAGTGCGGTAGTGCGCGAACACCGCCGGAGTGACCTCGTTGACCCGCTTGTCGGTGCACTGCGCGGACAGGATCGTGGCCACCGAGAGCTCCAGCGCCGTCCTGAAGTCGAGCTCGCAGCGGGCGCCCGGGTAGAGCGCCGCCAGCTCCTTGTCGATCCGTCGCGCGCGGCGCACCAGCGCCAGCCTGGACTCGCCGGTCGGGGTCGCGAGGACCTCGCCGGCCAGCGCGTTCACCGCCTGCTCACCATCGGATCAGGGTACGTCGGCCCTCGGACACCCTTCGACCGGACGGGTGACCTGTCCTCAACTCACGAGGCTGCGGCGACGATCCGCTGAGCATGGTGACGGGAGCACGACCACGCACGGCAGCGGCCACACGACCGGTGCCGGAGCGGAGCCCTGAGTTCTCGCACCTGACGCTCTCGGGGCTGCGGGCGTACCGCAAGGCGCTCACCGCCGAGGAGAGCCGCGTCTCGTACTGGCGGCGGCTCATCCAGGCCCGGCTGGACGTCGTCACCGGCGCCACCGCACCCGGCGACCCCACCGCGCACGAGCGCATCCGCACCCTCTTCGCCGAGAGCCGTGGCGGTGGCCGGCAGGCACTCGTCGACGTCGTGCCCGCGGACGACGTGCCGCCGCTGCCCGACCTCGAGTCGCTGTGGTCGCGCGAGCTGCGCCCGTACGACTACCGGCACACGCAGCGGTTGCGCAAGGACCTCTCGCACGCCGAGCTGCAGCTGTCCGCGTACCGAGCCGCCCTCCACCGCAAGCTGACCGGTGCCACCCAGGAGCTCATCGCCCGCTACCGGGAGGACCCGAGCCTCGCGCTCAGCGCCCTGCCGCTGGCCGCGCCCGACAGGAATCGTCGGTTCTGAGCCCTGAAGCCAGCGCAACACCAGCCCGAACCGGCAGACTGTCCCCCGTGACGCGGACGCTACCGCGCGCCGCCTGAGGAGGACGTGATGAGCGACGACGCGCTGGCTCACGCATCCCTGTTCTCCGCGCTCGATGACGAGGCAGCGGCCGCGCTGCGCGCCTCGATGGTCCCGGTCGAGGTCGCCCGCGGCAACGTCCTGTTCAACGAGGGCGACCCCGGCGACCGGCTCTACGTGATCAACGAGGGCAAGATCAAGCTGGGTGCGACCTCCAGCGACGGGCGCGAGACCCTGCTGGCCATCCTCGGACCGGGCGAGATGTTCGGCGAGCTCTCGTTCTTCGATCCCGGTCCCCGCAACGCCACGGCCGTGGCCCTCACCGACGTGAACATGCTCGGGGTCGGGCACGCCGAGCTCGAGCCATGGCTCGCCGGCCGACCCGAGGTGGCCACGTCCCTCCTCGGCGCGCTCGCGCGCCGCCTGCGCCGGACCAACGAGGCCATGGCCGACCTCGTGTTCAGCGACGTGCCCGGTCGCGTGGCCAAGGCCCTCCTGGACCTCGCGGCGAAGTTCGGCGAGCCCATCCCCGACGGGGGCGTCCACGTGGTCCACGACCTCACGCAGGAGGAGCTGGCCCAGCTGGTCGGTGCCTCGCGCGAGACGGTCAACAAGGCGCTGGCCGACTTCCAGAACCGCGGCTGGATCCGCCTCGAGCAGCGTGGCGTGGACCTGCTCGACATCGAACGCCTCGGCCGCCGCTCCCAGTAGCCCTTCGGGCGCCGGCTTCGGGGGCCCTTGAACCACATGGCACGCAACCGCGGCCGATCCTGCTCCTTGGGTTACTCGCGCACGCTCGGCCGCGACGCGGACAGCCCTCTCAAGGGCGCCATCGCGTGCCATTCGGTTCACGCGCCGCCGGCCGCTGGTCCACGCCGAGGTAGTCGAGCTGGGCGCGCACGCTGAGCTCGGCCGCCGGCCAGAGGGCGCGGTCGACCGCGGCGTACACCACCTCGACGACGGCCTGCACCGTACGCGCACCGCCGGCGACCGCGGCCGCGACCTGCGCGAGGCGCTCCTCCCGGTGCGCCAGGTAGCCCTCGATGGCGCCGGCCGGGTCGTCGAGCACCGGACCGTGCCCCGGCAGCACGGCCGCGACCTCGCCGGTGCCCGCGAGGGACGCAAGCAGCTGCAGCGAGGCGAGGTAGTCGCCCAGCCGCCCGTCCGGGTGGGCGATGACCGTGGAGCCCCGGCCCAGCACCGTGTCCCCGGTCAGCAGCCCGCCGTCCTCCGCGAGCAGGAACGACAGCGAGTCGGACGTGTGCCCCGGCGTCGCCACGACCCGGATCTCGAGCCCTCCGACCTCGACGACGTCGCCCCCGGCGAGCCCCTCGGACCCGATCCGGAACCCGGGGTCGAGCGCCCGGACCGGGGCGCCCACGAGGCCGGCGAAGGTGCGGGCGCTCTCCGCATGGTCGGGGTGGGAGTGCGTCAGGAGGACCAGCGCGACGCGCGCGCCCGACGAGTCCACCACGGCACGTACGGCCGCCAGGTGCCCTGCGTCCTCTGGGCCCGGATCGACGACGACAGCCACCGAGGAGCCCGGCCGGGCCAGCACCCAGGTGTTCGTACCGTCCAGCGTCATCGGGCCGGCGTTCGGGGCCAGCACGCACCGCGCCGAGGCCCCCCAGGGTCCGCCCGACCAGCTCACGGGTAGATCTCCCCGCCGGGGAGCTCGATCCGGATGCCCTCCTCGTCGTCGAGGATGCGCGGCCGGATCGGGTCCAGCCGACGGCCGCCGGCGCTCGACAGGACGCTGGCGATGTCCACGCACGCGGCCAGCTCGCGCAGCGTGATGGCGGTCGGCGGCATCATCGCCAGCTCACCGGCGGCGAGCGCGACGAGGGCGTCCCCCGGTCGCATCCAGACCGTGGCGTCCATCTCCGTACCTGTCGCGACCGGGTGCTGGCCCTCCGGGAGCGGTACGACGAAGAACAGCGTGTCGTAGCGACGCGGCTCGCCCTCGGGCGTCACCCAGCGCGACCAGGGCACGAGGTGCGCCGCGGTCACGGTGACGCCGGTCTCCTCGTGCGTCTCGCGCACCGCCGTCGCGGCCAGGCTCTCGTCGGCCGGCTCGCGTGCCCCACCGGGGAACACGCTCATCCCGGCGGCGAACGCCATGGACCGCACGCGCCGCTGGAGGAACACCTCGAACCCGTCGCCGTCGGCGCACGGCCGCATGAGGACGACGGTGGCGGCGTCCCGGAGCACGGGTGCGGGCGGCCGCGGCTCGGACGTCAGCGCACCTCGACGATCATCTCGACCTCGACGGGGGCGTCCAGCGGGAGGACGGCCACCCCGACGGCGCTGCGGGCGTGCACCCCTGCGTCGCCGAACACCTGGCCGAGCAGCTCGCTGGCGCCGTTGACCACGCCGGGCTGGCCGGTGAAGCCGGGGGCGGAGGCGACGAACCCGACGACCTTGACGACGCGTACGACGTCGGAGAGCTCTCCGACGACCGACTTGACCGCGGCGACGGCGTTGAGCGCGCAGATCTGCGCGAGCTCCTTCGCCCGCTCGGGGGTCACCTCGGCACCGACCTTGCCGGTGGCCGGCAGGGCGCCGTCCACCATGGGCAGCTGGCCGGAGGTGTAGACGTACGAGCCCGAGCGGACCGCCGGCGTGTACGCGGCGACCGGCTTGACGACGGGGGGGATCGTGAGGCCGAGCTCGGCGACGCGCTCCTCTGGTGTGCTCATGACGTGGCTCGCTTCAGGTAGGCGACGAGCTGCTCGCCGCTGGGACCGGGGACCACCTGGACGAGCTCCCAGCCGTCCGAGCCCCAGGTGTCGAGGATCTGCTTGGTCGCATGGACGAGCAGCGGCACGGTGACGTACTCCCACGTGGTCATGCGCAGACCCTACTGGCGTCCTAGGGTCATGCCATGCCGTCCATGCCGTCGATGCCGTCGATGCCGTCGATGCCCGCCGCTGCCCCCAGCGGGCCCGCCGGCGACTGGGAGGGCGTGCGGCTGCACGTCGTGACCGGCAAGGGCGGTACCGGCAAGACCACCGTGGCCGGGGCGCTCGCGCTCGCGCTCGCCTCCGGCGGCCACCGCGTCATGGTGCTCGAGGTCGAGGGGCGGCAGGGCATCGCCCAGCTGTTCGACACCCCGCCGCTGCCGTACGAGGAGCGCCGGATGGCCGTCGCGGCTGGCGGCGGCGAGGTCTTCGCGCTCGCGGTCGACGCCGAGGAGGCCCTGCTGGAGTACCTCGACCTCTTCTACCACCTGGGCCGGGCGGGACGGGTGCTGAAGAAGATCGGTGCCGTCGACTTCGCGACGACCGTGGCGCCCGGCCTGCGCGACGTCCTCCTCACCGGCAAGGCGTACGAGGCGGTGGGCCGCCGCAAGGCCGGCCGGCGCACCTACGACGCGATCGTCCTGGACGCGCCGCCCACCGGCCGGATCACCCGGTTCCTGAACGTCAACAGCGAGGTGGCCGGCCTCGCCCGGATGGGCCCCATCCGCAACCAGGCCGACTCGATCATGGGCCTGCTGCACTCGCCCCGCACGGCCGTCCACCTGGTGACGCTGCTGGAGGAGATGCCGACGCAGGAGACCGTCGACGCCGTCGCCGAGCTGCACGAGGCCAGGCTGCCCGTCGGCGCGGTGATCGTGAACATGGTGCGCCGCTCCCAGCTGCGACCGGCCGAGCTCACCGCGGCGGCGCGTGGTCGCCTGGACCGGGACGACGTCGTGGCCGGCCTTCTCGCCGCCGGGCTGCCGGCCGACGACGCCGTCGTCAAAGCGCTGGTCGGCGAGGCCGCGCAGCTCGCCGAACGGGTAGCCCTGGAGAAGCGCGAGCGCAAGGCGGTCGCCGAGCTCGGCCGGCCGACGTACGAGCTGCCGTGGCTGCCCGCAGGCATGGACGTCGGCGGGCTGCACGAGCTGGCCGCGGCGCTCCAGCAGCAGGGCGCCGCCTGATGGCCGCCGGGAGGCTGCAACGGCTCGACGTCGACGCCGTCATCGACGACCGTAAGACGAAGATCCTGATCTGCTGCGGGTCGGGCGGTGTGGGCAAGACCACGACCGCTGCCGCGCTGGCCCTTCGGGCCGCCGAGCGCGGGCGCACCGTCTGCGTGCTGACCATCGACCCGGCCCGGAGGCTGGCCCAGTCCATGGGACTGACCCAGCTGGACAACACCCCTCGGCAGGTGCCTGGCGTGGGCAAGGGCGGTGGCGCCCTCTTCGCGATGATGCTGGACATGAAGCGGACGTTCGACGAGATCGTCGAGCATCATGCCGACCCCGGGCGCGCCCAGGCCATCCTCGACAACCCCTTCTACCAGTCGCTGTCGTCGTCCTTCGCGGGTACGCAGGAGTACATGGCGATGGAGAAGCTCGGCC
>DAIPJR010000012.1:11405-16139 GCA_036770165.1 Actinomycetes bacterium
CTGTCGTCGTCCTTCGCGGGTACGCAGGAGTACATGGCGATGGAGAAGCTCGGCCAGCTGCGCGCCGAGCTGGCCGCCGACGGGACGCGCCAGGCCTGGGACCTGATCGTCGTCGACACGCCGCCGTCCCGCTCCGCGCTCGACTTCCTCGACGCGCCCAAGCGGCTGGGGTCCTTCCTGGACGGCCGCTTCATCAAGATCCTGCTCGCGCCGGCCAAGGTCGGCGGCAAGGCCTACCTCAAGGTGTTCACGGCCGGCGTGGGCGCGGTCACAGGGGTGCTCGCGAAGGTGATGGGCGCGCAGGTGCTCACCGACCTGCAGGCTTTCGTGTCGGCGCTCGACACCACCTTCGGCGGGTTCCGGGAGCGCGCGGACGCGACGTACGCCCTCCTGCAGGCGGCAGGCACCGCATTCATCGTCGTCGCCGCGCCGGAACCGGACGCGCTGCGCGAGGCCACGTACTTCGTGGAACGGCTGGCCCAGGACGAGATGCCGCTCGCCGGGCTCGTCATCAACCGGGTGCACCGGTCCACCGCGCCCGACCTGTCAGCCGACCGAAGCCTCGGCGCAGCCGAACAGCTCACCGAGCGCGGAGAGCACCCGTTGACCGCCGGGCTGCTGCGGCTGCACGCGGAGCGGATGCAGCAGATCGCGCGGGAGCGGCATCTGGTGCGCGGGTTCACGTCGACGTTCCCCGAGGTCGCGGTGGCCGAGGCCGAGGCGCAGGCCTCCGACGTGCACGACCTCGCCGGCCTTCGCGCCGTCGGTACCTCGCTCGCCGGCTGAACGTGTCGTCTGCGGGGGCCCTGGCACCACCAGACGCCACGCGCTTCGGCGGCAGGGCGGCGGCAGGGGCTTGCGGTCAGCCGGCTTCGGAGTACGGGGCCAGGATCGTGTGCTCGTAGTCGTCGCGCGCCGTCTCGAGCAGGTGCCGCCAGGACGTCACGTTCGGGCGGCGGCGGAGCAGCGCACGGCGCTCGCGTTCGGTCATCCCACCCCATACGCCGAACTCGATGTTGTGGTCGAGGGCGTCGGCCAGGCACTCCGTACGGACGGGGCAACCCACGCAGACCGCCTTCGCCCGGTTCTGCGCCGCACCCTGGACGAACAGCGTGTCCGGGTCGCTCACCCGGCATGCAGCTCGGGTCGTCCAGTCATTGATCCAGGCCATGTGTCGGAAGGTATGGAACAAGACCTATGGTGCGACAGATCCGAACGGTTCAATCCCTACTGGCCCGAACGGGCTATATACAGAACCTCCACAGTCACACTCGCGCTCAGCAGTCACACCCGTCACGGCTCGGATCGGCCGAACGGATGCCTTTCACCAGACCCCCGGAGCCCTTCCGGAGGCCCCCCGGAGCCACGATCTGGGCGGATCTGCACGTAATGTGGGTCTCGTGTCACGTCCCCTGGGCGGCGGGTTCCCTGTCGCCCTGATCCGCATCGCGCTCTTCGCCACGGTGAGCGTGCTGTCCGGTGTGCTCGTCGCGGGGCTGCTCCTCCCGCTCGTCGGCAGCATCGGGGCGGGCGTCAAGACGGCCAGCCAGGACTTCGAGAACCTGCCGAGCGTGCTGCGCCAGCCCCTCCTCCAGCAGCAGACGAAGATCTACACGTCCGACCACAAGCTGCTCGCCACGATCTACTCGCAGAACCGCATCGTCGTGCCGTTGAGCGCCATCTCCCCGTTGCTCCAGCAGGCCATCGTCGCCGTCGAGGACGCCCGGTTCTACCAGCACAAAGGCGTCGACGTGCACGGCCTCGCGCGCGCCCTGGTGAGCGACCTCCAGGGCCAGGCGGTGCAGGGCGGTTCCACGATCACCCAGCAGTACGTGAAGCAGGTGCTCGTCGCCACCGCGACCACCGACGCCGCCCGTGCCGAGGCGACGGCCCGCACGCCGGCCCGCAAGCTGCGCGAGATGCGGCTCGCCCTCGGCCTCGAGCAGGTGTGGTCCAAGCAGAAGATCCTCGAGGGCTACCTGAACATCGCCTACTTCGGCCACGGGACCTACGGAGCCGAGGCGGCGTCGCTGCGCTACTTCGGCATCCACGCCTCGCAGCTCACCCTCGGCGAGGCCGCCACGCTCGCCGGCATCGTGCAGTCGCCGGTGTCGTACGACCCGCTGAACAACCCACCGCTGTCGCAGAAGCGCCGCGACGTCGTGCTGTCCCGGATGTACGACCAGGGCATCATCAGCGGGCAGGCGTACTTCGCCGCGAAGGCGATCCCGATGTCGACGCTGACCAAGAAGAACGCGCTGCCGCCCAACGGCTGCACCTCGTCCGTCGCGCCGTACTTCTGCAACTACGTGCTCACCGTCCTGAAGACCGACCCGACGTTCGGCAAGACGGCGGCCGACCGTGATGCGCTGCTGGCGCAGGGCGGCCTGACCATCACCACCTCGTTGAGCTCCACCGCGCAGGCCGTGGCGCAGGCCGCGGTCGACGCCAAGGTGCCGATGACCGACCGACACGGTGCGGCGATCAGCGTCGTCCAGCCCGGCACCGGCAACATCCTGGTGATGGCGCAGAACCGGATCTGGGGCGCCAAGAAGGGCAACCAGTACACGACGTACAACTACAACGTCGACCGCAGCTCGGCCGGCCCCGCGTACAACGGAGTGGGGTTCCAGACCGGGTCGACGTTCAAGCCGTTCGTGCTCGCAGCGGCGCTGGAGAAGAAGATCCCGGTCAACGAGGTCATCGTCGCCCCCGCGGCGTACGAGGCCGTCGGCTACACCAACTGTGCCGGCCAGAACGTCTCGGCGCCCGGGGTCTTCATCCACAACGACGAGGGCAACCGCGGCACGTACAACATCCTGACGGCGACCGCCGACTCGGTTAACACCGCGTTCATGATCATCGAGAAGCAGACCGGGCTGTGCCTCCCGGCCCAGATCGCGGCAGCGATGGGCGTGCACCGCGCCGACGGGGGGCCGCTGCAGCAGAGGCCCAGCATGACCCTCGGGGTCAACCCGATCGCCCCGCTCAGCATGGCCGAGGCCTACGCCGCGTTCGCCGCGCACGGGCTGCACTGCAGCGCCCGGGCGATCCTGTCGATCACCGACAAGAACCACCACGCGATCAAGGTGCCGCCGCAGCGCTGCGGCCAGGTCCTCGACCCGGCGATCGCCGACGGCGTCACCGCGATCCTCGAGGGCGTGATGACGCACGGCACCGGCGTCAACATGGCGTTCAACCACCAGACTGCGGGCAAGACCGGCACCACCGACGGCCACGTCAACGTCTGGTTCTGCGGCTACACCACGCAGCTCGCCGCGGCCGCCTGGGTCGGCGACCCCACCGGCTCCTCAAACCAGAGCCTCTGGGCCATGGGCAGCGTCACCATCGGCGGTCACCACTACCAGCCGGCCTTCGGCCTCAACCTGCCGGGACCCATCTGGAAGCAGGTCATGGTCGCCATGTCGGCCAACCTGCCCTTCGGCAGGTTCAACCAGCCCGACCCGTCGGTCATCAGGGGCTTCACCATCAAGGTGCCAGACCTGACCGGGATGACCCTCTCGGCTGCCCTGACAGCTCTGCAGAACGTCGGTCTCCAGGGTCAGGTCGTCTCGACGCCGATCCCGTCGGCGACCGTGCGCAAGGACCGGGTGGCCTCGACCGATCCTGCGGCCGGCAGCCAGCTGGCGAGCGGCTCGACGGTCAAGATCTACCTGAGCAGCGGAGCACCGCCACCACCGACGACGTCGCCGACGCCGACTCCAACGGGCACGCCCAGCGGGACGCCGACGCCTTAGCCGAGGCCCAACTGGTTGCGCACGAGCGCGGCGACCCGGCCGCCTTCGGCCTGGCCGGCCACCTGCGGGGTGACGAGCTTCATGACCGCACCCATCGCACGCGGGCCCTCGGCGCCGTCGGCCTTCGCCTGCACGACCGCCGCCGCCACGATGGCCGCGAGCTCGTCGTCCGGCATCGCCGCCGGCAGGTACGTGTCGAGTACGCCGAGCTCGGCCCGCTCGCGGTCGGCGAGCTCCTTCCGGCCTGCCGCGTGGTACGCCTCAGCCGACTCGCGGCGCTTCTTGGCCTCACGCTGCAGCACGGTGACGACCTCGTCGTCGGACAGCTCCCGAGCGACCTTGCCCGAGACCTCCTCGTTGGTGATCGCGGTCAGAGCCATGCGCAACGTCGCCGTGCGCAGCTCGTCGCGCGCACGCATGCCATCGGTGAGGTCGCCGTGCAGCCGGTCCTTGAGGGATGTCTGGTCGTCGGGGCTCATGGGGCAAGCATCTCAGCATCCGTGGGACCATGAACCGATGCACCTCGTGACCCGCACCCTGCTCGGCACCGCCGTCACGGGTGCCGCCTGTCTCGCGTACTCCGCCGGCTACGAGGTGCGCTCCTTCCGGCTCCGCCGCGTCACCGTCCCGGTGCTGTCGCCCGGCCAGGCGCCGCTGCGCATCCTCCAGGTCACCGACCTGCACATGACTCCCGGCCAGCACAAGAAGCAGGAGTGGGTACGACGGCTCGCCACGCTCAAGCCGGACCTGGTCGTGGACACCGGCGACAACCTGGCCCACCTCGAGGCCGTACCCTCCGTCCTCCACGCTCTCGAGCCGTTGCTCGAGCTGCCCGGCGCGTTCGTCTTCGGCTCCAACGACATCTACGGACCGGTGCCCAAGAACCCGGCGCGCTACCTGCGCCCCGACACAGGCGAGCGGGCGAGCGGCATCGAGCTGCCGTGGCAGGACCTCCGCGACGGCCTCCGCGACGGCG
>DAIPJR010000013.1:0-16100 GCA_036770165.1 Actinomycetes bacterium
GCAGGACCATGACCGCGACCCCGCCGGTGGTGGTGAACTGCGGCAGGTACGCCACGGCGACCCAGCCGAGCAACAGGTAGGCGGGGACGTACAGCCAGCGCGGGGCACCGATCCAGAACACCCGGAAGCCCGCACCGATCGCGGCGCCGGCCCAGACGATGACCAGCAGCGCCGTACGGGCGCCGCCCTCGAGCAGCAGCACGGCGAACGGGGTGTACGTACCCGCGATGATGAAGAAGATGTTGGCGTGGTCGAACCGTTTGAGCGCTCGCAGCGCTCGCGGTGACCAACGTCCGCGGTGGTAGATCGCGCTCACCGTGAAGAGCAGGACGATGCTCAGCGCGTAGATCGACGATGACGTGATCTCGGCGGCACCCCGGGAGAGCGTCACGAGCACGATCCCGCACGCGAGGACCAACGGCGCCGCGCCCGCGTGCAGCCAGCCGCGCAGCTTCGGCTTGACCATGTCGGTCACCGAAGCCACCGACAACGCGCTCGCGGGGCTGGTACTCACCCCTCAAGGGTACGGCCGTACGGGCGGCTCGCCTGCAGTGTCGACCTCGCCGGGCCCTCGCCCAGAGGTACGCTGGCGCCTGCCGAGATCGAGAGGTGTTCTGCCCCATGGGTCTGTCCCAGGTGCTGTACGGCGTCTACGAGCGCCGCCTCGCCTCCTCGCTGCCCGAGGACCGCATCCCGCGGCACGTCGGCGTCATCCTCGACGGCAACCGGCGGTGGGCGCGTACGGCCGGGAAGACGGCCGCCGGCGGTCACCGTGCGGGCGCTGACAAGATCGAGATCTTCCTCGGCTGGTGCGAGGAGGTCGGCGTCGAGGTCGTCACGCTGTGGCTGCTGTCCACCGACAACCTGGGCCGGCCGCAGGAGGAGCTGGCGCCGCTGCTGCAGATCATCGAGGACACGGTCCGGCAGCTGGCGTCCACCGGTCGGTGGCGGGTCCACCCCATGGGCTCGCTGGACCTGCTGCCCGACGAGACAGCGACCGTGCTCAAGGCCGCCGCCGACAGCACCGCGGGCAACGCCGGGATCATGGTCAACGTCGCGGTCGGCTACGGCGGCCGCCGGGAGATCGCCGACGCGGTCCGCTCGATGCTGCAGGAGCATGCCAGCCGGGGCACGTCGATCGAGGAGCTTGCCGAGGTGCTCGACGCGGAGCACATCGCCGAGCACCTCTACACGAGGGGCCAGCCCGACCCTGACCTCGTGATCCGCACCTCCGGCGAGCAGCGGCTCTCGGGCTTCTTGCTGTGGCAGAGCGCGCACTCGGAGTTCTACTTCTGCGAGGCGTACTGGCCGGACTTCCGCAAGGTCGACTTCCTGCGTGCGCTCCGGGCGTTCAGCGTCCGCCAGCGCCGTTACGGCGCCTGAGGGAATCCTGGTCCCGACTGCCCCCGCGGTCGGCGTGGCGCACGGCATGGCGGACAAACCGGTCGTACCGTCGTGGCGACGATCCGGCGCCCGCCGAATCGTCCGGGAGGCCCACCACCGCATGTTGCAGCGGCGTGAGAGGGGCCGGCACCCGGCCCTTGGGCCCGGTCCCGGCCAGGTGCGCGAGACCGGCTGCCGGACGTGGTGCGCGTCCGCCAAGGAGTGCGATCGTGGCTGCTCCCTCTCGTCGTACGTACGTCCTGGACACGAGCGTCCTGCTGAGCGACCCCCATGCGCTGCTGCGCTTCGACGAGCACGAGGTCGTGCTGCCGGTCGTCGTCGTCAGCGAGCTGGAGGGCAAGCGCGCGCACCCCGAGCTGGGGTACTTCGCGCGGCAGGCGCTGCGACTGCTGGACGACCTGAGGGTGAGCCACGGCCGGCTCGATGAACCCATACCCCTGAACGACTCCGGGGGGACGCTCCGCGTCGAGCTCAACCACACCGACCCGTCCGTGCTGCCCGCCGGGTTCCGGCTCGGCGACAACGACACCCGCATCCTCGCGGTCGCGAGGAGCCTGGCTGCCGAGGGCTGCGACGTCGTCCTCGTGTCCAAGGACCTGCCCATGCGGGTCAAGTCGGCCGCGGTCGGGCTGCCCGCCGAGGAGTACCGCGCCGAGCTCGCGGTCGAGTCCGGCTGGACGGGGATGGCCGAGCTGGAGGTGTCGGCATCGGACCTCGACCTCCTGTACGAGCAGGACCGCATCGACCTGCCGGAAGCGCGCGACCTTCCCTGCCACACCGGCTTGGTGCTGCTCTCCGACCGCGGATCCGGACTGGGCCGCGTGACAGCCGACAAGCAGGTCCGGCTGGTCCGTGGCGACCGTGAGGCGTTCGGGCTGCACGGGCGCAGCGCGGAGCAGCGGATCGCCCTGGACCTGTTGCTGGACAACGAGATCGGCATCATCTCGATGGGCGGCAGGGCCGGTACGGGCAAGTCGGCGCTGGCGCTGTGCGCCGGCCTCGAGGCGGTCCTCGAGCGGCGCCAGCACCGGAAGGTCGTCGTCTTCCGGCCGCTGTATGCCGTGGGCGGCCAGGACCTCGGGTACCTGCCGGGCACGGAGTCCGAGAAGATGGGGCCGTGGGGCCAGGCCGTGTTCGACACCCTCGGTGCGGTCACGACACAGGACGTCATCGACGAGATCGTCGACCGCGGGATGCTCGAGGTGATGCCGTTGACGCACATCCGCGGCCGCTCGCTGCATGACGCGTTCGTCATCGTCGACGAGGCACAGTCGTTGGAGCGCAACGTGTTGCTCACCGTCCTGTCGCGCATCGGGTCAGGGTCGCGGGTCGTGCTGACGCACGACGTGGCGCAGCGCGACAACCTGCGCGTGGGTCGGCACGACGGGGTCGTGGCCGTCGTCGAGAAGCTCCGCGGGCACCCGCTGTTCGCGCACGTGACGCTCACCCGCAGCGAGCGCTCGCCCATCGCGGCTCTGGTCACCGAGATGCTCGAGGACCTGCCCGGCTGAGCCGGCCCGACCGCCCGGCCATGGTCGCTCGCGACACTCTGGTCACAGCAGTCACTCGGTCACCGTGCGTAGCGATACCCGGGTGGCTAGGGGTGTGACGCAGCGCACATACTCGACTACTCGATACGCTCTGTGACCGACCGCACGTGATCTCGACTTGCCTCCGGAGCCGGATTCGGTCAGGGTGGAGGTCTGTCAGACCCTGCGTACGGTCGTCGCGATGCAACACCAGACGAGACTTTCGAGCGACGTGTAGGACATCTGAGCTTTTCGATGGAGGGGTGTTCGCGCCCCGCGCCACAAGGCAACCGACCGTACGCCGCTCCGGAATCCCGCCGCCCACCTTCGTTGGTGGGCCCGGCGATGATGCTGGAGCCTGGGTCACCGCTTCCCCAGTCCTCCCGGTGACCTAGAGCAAGGGTGGAGATCGCCTGCCACGGCTGCGTGGCGGGCGGAGCACTGGAAGGACACCGCTCGATGAACCGGATCTCGATCCGGGGGGTCGGCATTGCCGCTGTAGCCATGGTGGCGACCTCTCTGGCTGTGGGCAGCAACACGCCCGCGGCCGACGCCCAGGAAGCGAGCGCGCTGCTCCCGCACGCCTCAGCCTTCGCCCTGAACCTCTTGAGCACCACCAGCAACACGGTCCTCGCCTTCCCCACCGGGCACCAAGGAGTCTCGCCCTGGGAGACGGGGCCGGCCGAGCTCGTCCAGATCCACGACGCCCGGACGCACAGCCTCGTCGTCCTCTCCGCCCAGGGGCGGTCGGTGGCGGCCAAGATCGCTGCGCAGCGCGCCGCGGCTGCGCGAGCCGCGCGCCAGCAGGCTGCCGACCGCGCCAGCCGGTCGCTCGCGCGTCCGGTCTACCCGGGCACCGTACGGGCCCTGGGCCAGGCGATGGCGGCGCAGCGTGGCTGGACCGGAGCCGAGTGGATGTGCCTCGACAACATCTGGCTGCACGAGAGCGGCTGGCGGACGACAGCCGAAAACCCAAGCGGGGCCTACGGAATCCCGCAAGCGACCCCGGGCAGCAAGATGGCTTCGGCTGGTGCCGACTGGCTGACGAACCCCGCGACGCAGATCGCGTGGGGCCTGTCGTACATCGCCAACGCCTACGGAAGTCCTTGCGGCGCTTGGGATTTCTGGCAGTCGCACCTCTGGTACTGACCGCGGACAGATGAAGCTGAAGTTGGCTTCAGTTAGTGTTGCCGTCCGCCATCCGGCGAACGTCGAGAGCCTGGTCGAGCTGTTCGCGGGTGATGCGGCCCGAGTCGACATGGCCACGTTCCAGGACGACCTGCTTGATGGTCTTGCCCTCGGCGAGCGACTGCTTCGCGATAGCGGCGGACTCCTCGTAGCCGAGGTAGGCGTTGAGCGGCGTGACGATCGCCGGCGATGCCTCGGCGAGCGCGCGCAGCCGTCGCTCGTCCGTGCTGATGCCGTCGATGCAGCGATCGGCTAGAAGCGTTGCTGCACAAGGAAGAAGTCGCAACGAGTCGAGCAGGTTGCGGGCGATGACGGGCAGCATCACGTTGAGCTCGAAGGCTCCCGCAGCTCCGCCCCAGGCGATCGCCGCATCGTTGCCGACCACCTGCGCGCACACCTGGAGGACGGCCTCCGCGATCACCGGGTTGACCTTGCCGGGCATGATGGACGACCCCGGCTGCAGGTCCGGGATGTGGATCTCGCCGAGCCCGGCCCGCGGACCCGAGCCCATCCATCGCAGGTCGTTGCAGATCTTCGTCAGGCTGACCGCGAGAACGCGGAGCTGTCCGGAGAGCTCGACGAGCGAGTCGCGCGACGACTGTGCCGAGAGACCGTCGGCTGCCGGCGTCACGGGCAGGCCGGCGAGCTCGGCGAGGGCTGCAACGACGAGGGCCCGCCAGCCGGGCGGGCTGCCCAGACCGGTGCCGACAGCCGTTCCCCCCAACGGGATCTCGGCCACGCGAGGCAGTGTCGACACCACTCGCTCCGCACCAGCCCGCACCTGGGCGGCATAGCCGGCGAACTCGGCACCGAGGGTCACCGGTACGGCATCCATCAGGTGCGTGCGCCCGGCCTTGACGACGTCTGCGAACTCGGCCGCCTTGCGTGCGAGCGATTCCTCGAGCCGTGCGAGCGATGGCAACAGCTGGTGCGTCGCCAGCTCCAGTGCCGCCAGGTGGATCGCCGACGGGAACACGTCGTTGCTCGACTGGGAGGCGTTGACGATGTCGTTGGGATGCACCGGCCGGCCGAGCCGTCGACCGGCCAGCGTTGCCACGACCTCGTTGACGTTCATGTTCGACGACGTCCCCGAGCCGGTCTGGAACACGTCGACGGGGAACTGGTCGGAGTGCATCCCGGACGCGACCTCGCCGGCCGAGGCGTCGAGGGCCGCGACCACGTCGTCGGGCAGGACGCCGAGCTGACCGTTCGTCCGCGCGGCCGCCTGCTTGATCTGGGCGAGGGCTCGGACGAGCTCAGCGGCCAGCGGCTCGCCGCTGATCGGGAAGTTCGTCGTGGCCCGCTGTGTCTGGGCCCCCCACAGCGCGTCGACGGGGACCTCGACCTCGCCCATGGTGTCGTGCTCGATGCGGTAGTCGGTCACGAGGGGTTCATCCCGAACGGCCGATCGTGAGGGTCACCGGTCGGGACACCTCGGCGAAGAAGTCGTTGCCCTTGTCGTCGACGACGACGAACGCGGGGAAGTCCTCGACCTCGATGCGCCACACCGCCTCCATGCCGAGCTCGGCGTACTCGAGGACCTCGACCTTGCGGATGCAGTCCTGCGCGAGCCGAGCGGCCGGCCCGCCGATGGAGCCGAGGTAGAAGCCGCCGTGCTCGGCGCAGGCCTTGGTGACCGCGGCAGAGCGGTTCCCCTTGGCCAGCATCACCAACGAGCCGCCGGCGGCCTGGAACTGGTCGACGTAGGCGTCCATGCGACCGGCCGTCGTCGGACCGAACGAGCCGGACGCGTAGCCAGCAGGCGTCTTCGCCGGCCCGGCGTAGTAGACAGGCATGTCTCGGAGGTAGTCCGGCATCGGCTCGCCTGCGTCGAGGCGCTCCTTGATCTTGGCGTGGGCGATGTCCCTGGCGACGACCAAAGGCCCGGACAGCGAGAGCCGCGTCTTCACCGGGTACTGCGACAGCGTCGCGCGGATCTCGTCCATCGGCCGGCCCAGGTCGACACGGACGACGTCGTCGGACAGGTGCTCGTCGGTGGTCTCCGGGAGGAAGTGCGCGGGGTCGCGCTCGAGCTGCTCGAGGAACACGCCTCCCGCCGTCACCTTGGCGCGAGCCTGACGGTCGGCCGAGCAGGACACGGCGATGGCCACGGGGCACGAGGCCCCGTGCCGCGGAAGCCTGACGACGCGCACGTCGTGGCAGAAGTACTTGCCGCCGAACTGCGCGCCGATGCCGAAGGCCTGGGTCAGGCCAAGGACCTCCGCCTCCAGCTCGAGGTCGCGGAATGCGTGGCCGGACGGGGATCCGGTCGTCGGCAGCGTGTCGAGGTACTTCGCCGACGCGTACTTCGCCGTCTTGAGGGCGTACTCCGCCGACGTACCGCCCACGACGATAGCGAGGTGGTAGGGCGGGCACGCCGCCGTACCGAGCGAGCGCAGCTTCTCGTCCAGGAAGCGCACCATCGACGCCGGGTTCAGCACGGCCTTCGTCTCCTGGTACAGGTACGACTTGTTGGCCGACCCGCCGCCCTTGGCCATGAACAGGAACGAGTAGGCGGGCTCGCCGTGCTCCTCCGCTGCGTACAGCTCGATCTGCGCCGGGAGGTTGGTCCCGGTGTTCTTCTCCTCCCACATGGTCAGCGGCGCCAGCTGGCTGTATCGCAGGTTCAGCCGGGTGTAGGCGTCGTAGATGCCACGGGCGAGCGCCTCCTCGTCACCACCCCCGGTGAGCACGCCCTCGGACTTCTTGCCCATCACGATGGCCGTCCCGGTGTCCTGGCACATCGGCAGCACACCGCCCGCGGCGACGTTGGCGTTCTTCAGCAGGTCGAGCGCGACGAAGCGGTCGTTGGGGGATGCCTCGGGGTCGTCGAGGATCGTGCGGAGCTGCTGCAGGTGGGCCGGGCGCAGGTAGTGCGCGATGTCGTGCATCGCCTCGTAGGCGAGCCGGGTGAGCACGTCGGTATGCACGCGCAGGAAGCGCCGATCGGCCGCCTCGATCGCCTCGACGCCGTCGGTCGTGACCAGGCGGTAGGCCGTGTCGTCGGGAGCGGTCGGGAGCAGCTCGCTGAACAGGAACTCGGGCATGCCCTCCAGCGTAGATCCCGCCCGGCTCGAAGGTTCAGGCCGTCGGTCGCCGGGCCGACATATTGCAGGACGAGTACGCGCGCGACGACGAGGGGCAACGGGGAACGTGAGTCATTTCGAGCAGCTGCCGACACCTGCCCAGCCGGGCCAGCCGGGCCAGCCGGGCCAGCCGGGCCAGCCGGGCCAGCCGGGCCAGCCGGGTCAGCCGGCCGCCTACGGTGCCGTCTTCGCGCCGGCCGCGGTCGAGATCCTGAGCAACCAGGGCGGCTCGGTCCAACCTCCGCCGCGCCGCCGTCGTACCGGGCTGATCGCCGCCATCGCGACCGTCGTGGTCCTGGCTCTGGGCGCGGGCGGCCTTGCGGCGTGGTCCGCGTTCAACGGGGGTGGCGCCCAGCCCGAGTCGGTCCTGCCCGCCACGACCGTCGCATTCGTGAAGGTCGACCTCGACCCCTCGGCCGGCCAGAAGATCGAGCTGTTCAAGCTCCTGCAGAAGTTCCCGGAGAACGCGCAGCTCGCGGGCACCGACAAGGACTTCGGGCAGTGGCTCGTGCGCCGGCTGGTCGAGTCGGGCAGCGGGACCTCCGGCATCGACTTCGGTCGTGACATCCAGCCGTGGCTCGGCAAGCGGTTCGCGGTGGCGGGTGTCCCCGGCCCGAGCGCGAAGGAGCCGATCGACGGAGTCGTCGTGCTCCAGGAGACCGACCAGAACGCGGCCACTGCAGCTCTCGAGAAGATCAAGCACGTCAAGGGCGCAGCCAAGCTGGGTTACGCCTTCGCCAACGGGTACGTCGTCATCTCGCCCGACTCGTCCACCGCCGCCCAGTCCGCGGTGAAGGCGGCCCAGACCGCTTCGCTCGGCGACGCCGCCACCTACAAGGCCGACGTCGCGAGCCTCGCGTCCGACCAGGTCGTCACCGCCTGGGCCAACGCCGGAGCGGTCGGCGGTCTGATCAAGCAGCAGATGGGTACGGTGAGCGGCCTGCCCGCCGCGAGCGTCGGCCCGCTGATCGACTCCGCGTACAAGGGCAGGTGGGTGCTGGGTCTGCACGTCGTCAGCGGGATCGTCGAGCTGCAGGTCTACACGCTCGGGGGTACGCCCTCACCGGCCACGCCGCCGATCGCCCATCTGAACAACGTGGCCGCAGACTCGTGGGCCGTCGTTGCGAGCAGTGGCGTCGACCAGCGCGTCGACTCCATGTGGAAGCAGCTGAGCGCCCTCCCGACCTACCAGTCGTCGGTCCGGCAGGTGGAGGACCAGCTCGGGCTCAGCCTGCCCGGTGACCTGAAGACGCTGCTGGGGTCGGAGCTGGAGGTCAGCCTCGCCGGCAACGTGTCGTCACAGCCGATCTTCGTGGTGGCGGCCACGTCGCCGAACCCGACCGCCGCGCAAGAGCTGCTCAACCGGCTGCTGCGCCGCTCCGGGGCCCCTGCGGGCACCGTGTCCGAGCGGATCGGGCAGCCCTACACGCTGTACGTCGGGAACACGCAGGCCGGCGTGGACACGGCTGGGGACAACAGCTTCGCCGCGAACGTCCTCTTCGACCAGGCAGTCGCCGACCCGTCCACGGCAGAGGTCGTCGGCTTCGTCGACATGAGCCACGTGTGGTCGTCGTTCGGCGCCGACTTCACGACCCAGCAGCAGAAGGAGTGGGAGCACGTCGCCGCCATCGGCTTCAGCGGCCGGCACAGCGGCGGCGCGTCGTCGTACACGCTCAGGATCGTGCTGAAGTGAGCCACCAGGCCGCGTAGGGCGGGAGCGTCAGCTCGTCGGCCCGCAGGTCGACGGGCTCGCCGCCGAGCGCCTCGCGTGCGGCACCGGTGAGCCCGTGCGAGGTCACCACGCTCGCGGTCACGCGCTGCTCGTGCTCGGAGAAGTTGTAGAGCTGGACGAGGGTCTCGGCGGCGTGGTGGCGCACGGCGACAAGGACCGACGCGTTGCCCGTCTCGTGGACCGCAGTCTCGACCGCGGCGTGCAACGAGGCCAGCCGCCCGCGCGCCTGCGCGAGGTGCTGCATCCCGGCGAACATCCGGCCCTCGACGGTGTCGGGGCGATGCCGCCGCTCGGCCAGCGACCACGGCATCTTCGGTCGGTGCAGCCACCGGTTGTCGTCGGCGTGCTCGGGGTCGTCGGCGAAGCTGCGGTCGTTGCGCAGCCCCAGCTCGTCCCCCATGTAGACCAGCGGCGGCCCGCCGAAGCCGAAGATCAGAGCGTGCGCGCAGAGCAGTCGCGCGACAGCCTGGTCGATCGCGGCCCGGTCGTCCGCGGCGACCGCCTGCTCCAGACCGGCGAGGCTCGCCGCGGTGCCGCTGATCCGCCGGTCGCCCGTCTGGAGGTTCTCCTGGAACACCTCCCCGCGGGCGAACGAGGCGTCCGAGCGGCCGGAGTAGAAGTCGGAGAGGAACGAGCGGTGCGCCCACCCGTTCCAGCCCACCGCGGCCGCGTCGTCGTCGTCGATGGCCCAGCCGATGTCGTCATGACAGCGCAGGTAGGTGGCCCAGGCGGCGGTCGTCGGCTTCGGCGGGAACCCGTGCAGCGCGCGGACGAGCAGCCGGCAGTCACGGGCGGCCAGAGCAGACCAGACCTGCACCATCAACGAGTTGTGGTACGCGAGGTCCGAGACCCGGCCCTCCCGGCTGCCGGTACCCAGGTAGTCCACGACCTGGCCAGGCCCGACGATCGCCTCGGCCATGAAGATCAGCGAGGGCGCAGCGATCCGGGCCGCGGCGCGCAGCGCCTCGGTGATGGCATGCACCTCGGGCTGGTTCTGGCAGCTCGTACCGGCGCGCTTCCAGAGGAACGCGATGGCGTCCAGACGCAGGCAGTCGACGCCCTGGTTGGCGAGGAAGAGCACGATCTCGACGAACTCGCAGAACACGTCCGGGTTGGACCAGTCGAGATCCCACTGCCAGGTGTTGAACGTGGTCCACACCCAGGCCGCGGCCTCGTCGTCCCAGCTGAAGCTGCCGGGCGCGAAGTCCGGGAACACCTCGGGCAGCGTCTGCTCGAACAGGTCGGGCTGGGTGCGGTCGGCGTACAGGTGGAAGTACCTGCGGTACTTCTCCTCTCCGGCTCGGGCCCGCTCGGCCCACTCGTGCTCGCGGGCGACGTGGTTGAGGACGAGGTCCAGAGTCAGGCTGATGCCGCCTGCGTGCAGGGTCCTGGTCAGCTCGGCGAGGTCGTCCATGGTGCCGAGGTCTTCGCGGACCTGCCGGTAGTCCATGACCGCGTAGCCACCGTCGTTCGGGCCGGGCCGGGGCTTGAGCAGCGGCAGCAGGTGCAGGTACGTCACGCCGAGCTCGGCGAGGTACGGCACCCGCGTCCGGACGCCCTGCAGGTCGCCGGCGAACCGGTCGGTGTAGGCGGCGTACCCGACCGTGGAGGGCAGCTGGAACCAGTCCGGGCGCAGGACCCTCGCGCGGTCCCTGGCCAACAGGTGCGGCGGCCGTGTGCGGTGCGCCTGCGCCAGCAGCGTGACCACGCGGTCGACCATCCCCGGCTCGTCGTAGACCTCGGCCAGACCGCTCTCGAGGTCGGGCAGCCAGCGATCCAGCCTGGCGTGGAGCTCTGGGTCCATGACCTGCCTATCTCCAGGTGCAAGCGGTGGCCGTGCAAGCGCTTTCAAGGTGTCACAATCTGACATCCGCGTCGGCGATCGTCCAGACTTTCGCGGGATCTGTTCTCTGCAAACGCTTGCGACTTATCCTGGTCGCGGTCGGGACCGTGATGCCCGGCTGCAACGCTTGACCCTTCTGCAAGAGAGTGACCGCAATGACCGTGAGCATCGAGGACGTGGCCGCCCGCGCGGGCGTGTCCACGGCTACCGTGTCGCGGGCGCTCCGCGGGCTCCCCAACGTCTCTGACCTCACCCGCGAGCGGGTCCGTGACGCGGCGCGCGCCCTCGACTACGTCGTCTCGCCCAGCGCGTCGAGCCTGGCCACGGGCCGTACGAGCACGGTCGGCGTCGTCGTGCCCTACGTCGGCCGCTGGTTCTTCGGTCAGGTCATCGCCGGCGCCGAGTCGGCGTTGCGCCAGGCCGGTTTCGACCTGCTGCTGTACACCGTGGGTCTCGACGACAGCCGTCGACGCTTCTTCGAGGAGCTTCCGGTCCGCCGCCGGGTCGACGCACTGCTCGTGCTGTCGTTGCCCCTCACCGACTCCGAGGTGGCGTCGATCGCGGGTCTCCGGCTGCCGACCGCCCTGGTCGGCGCCACTGTCCCAGGCTTCTCGTCCGTACGCATCGACGACGTCGGTGGCGCTACCAAGGCCGTCAACCACCTGATCAACCTCGGCCACCAGCGGATCGCGGTGATCCACGGCGCCGGCATCGAGCCGGCCCAGTTCACCGCCCCGGAGGACCGTCGCCGCGGCTACCGGTCGGCCCTGGCCAGCGCCGGTCTGGAGGCCGACCCCTCGCTCGAGGTCGACGGCGGGTTCACTCTCGCCGGCGGCGAGCGGGCGATGGCCTCGCTGCTGTCGGCCAAGCAGCCGCCGACCGCGGTGTTCGCGATGTCGGACGAGATGGCCTTCGGTGCGCTCCGCGCGATCCGGCGGGCCGGGCTTCGGTGCCCCGAGGACGTCTCCGTGGTCGGCTTCGACGACCACGAGATGGCCGAGATGCTCGACCTGACCACGGTGGCCCAACCCGTGATGGAGCAAGGGGTTCTGGCCGTCGGGCACATCATGGCCGAGCTTCGTGGAGAGGCCGCGCCCTCCGACGAGCTCGTCATGACGCACGTCGTCATCCGCGGGACGACGGCGCCTCCGTCGCCCGGCTTGCACCGGGCGAGGCCGGCCGCGAAACGGGTCAGCCAGACGTCCCGCTGAAGTCGACGGCCGCGTAGTCGCTCGTCGAGTCGAAGGTGTGCTCGCACTTCAGCTCGCGGATCGTGCCGCTCCTGCTGCGCATGACGAGCGAGTTCGTGTGCGCTCCGCCGCCGTGGTAGCGGACGCCTTCGAGCAGCTCGCCGTCGGTGATCCCGGTAGCGACGAAGAAGACGTTGTCGCTCGTCACGAGGTCGTCCGTGGACAGGACCCGGTCCAGGTCGTGGCCGGCGTCGATGGCCTTGCGGCGCTCGTCGTCGTCGCGCGGCCAGAGCCGCGCCTGGATGACGCCGCCGAGGCAGCGCATCGCACAGGCCGAGATGATGCCCTCGGGGGTCCCCCCGATGCCGAGGAGCAGGTCGATGCCGGTGCCCTCACGGGCGGCCATGATCGCACCGGCCACGTCTCCGTCGGAGATGAACTTGATGCGCGCGCCTGTCTCGCGGACCTCGCGGACGATCTGGTCATGCCTCGGCCGGTCCAGGATGCACACCGTCACGTCGGCGGTGGTCTCGCCCTTGGCCTTGGCCACGCGCCGGATGTTCACGCTGACCGGCGCTGTGATGTCGACCGTGTCGGCGGCCGCGGCGCCCGTGACGAGCTTCTCCATGTAGAACACGGCCGACGGGTCGTACATCGAGCCGCGCTCCGCTACAGCCATGACCGCGATCGCATTGTGCATCCCCTTGGCGCACAACGTCGTTCCGTCGATCGGGTCGACCGCGACGTCTGCCTCGGGACCCTCGCCGGTGCCCACGTGCTCGCCGTTGAAGAGCATCGGCGCGTCGTCCTTCTCGCCCTCGCCGATGACGACGACGCCGTTCATGGACACCGAGGCGATCAGCTTGCGCATCGCGTTGACGGCTGCGGCGTCGGCGCCGTTCTTGTCGCCTCGGCCGACCCATCGCCCGGCGGCCATCGCGGCCGCCTCTGTGACGCGCACCAGCTCCAGCGCCAGGTTGCGGTCCGGTACTTCGCGTTCGTTGGCCATCGACGAGGCCTCTCGTAGCTGCGGGCGGGGGCGTCCGACCCGGGGATGGTACCCAGGGACGACCCTCGCAGGGCCTCACCCCGTGGTGTGGACCTGGGGGTGGCAGGCTGGGGCGCATGTCCCGCCTGGAGATGGACCCGACCGAGATCGGCGCGGCCGCCACGTACGGCTGGCTCGCCTCGCTCGTCGTACCCCGTCCCATCGCCTGGGTCTCGTCGACGTCGGCCGCCGGCATCGACAACCTCGCCCCTCACTCGTTCTTCACCGTGTCGAGCGAGGACCCGCCGGTCCTGCAGTTCACCTCCGTGGGCCGCAAGGACACGTTGCGCAACGTCGAGGAGACCGGCGAGTTCGTCGTCAACATCACCACCGAGGACCTGCTCGAGACCGTCAACGCCACCGCGACGAACTTTCCCAGGGCGATGGGCGAGTTCGACGAGCTCGGCATCGCCCGGGAGCCGTCGCTGCGGGTCCGTCCGCCCCGGGTCGCGGCCTCGCCGGCGGCGTTCGAGTGCGTGGTCGACGGCTTCCACGCGTTCGGTACGGACGACTCCGGCTGCACGGTCGTGTTCGGTCGCGTCGTGCACATCGCCGTACGTGAGGAAGTCACGCGCGACGGCCGCGCCCGGATCGAGCTGCTGCGACCCGTCGCACGCCTCGGCGGTGCCGAGTGGACCACGATCGGCGAGGTCAGCCGGCATCGCCGGATCCCGTACGAGGAGCACCTGCTCGCCGAGCGTCGCGGCGACGAGACCGGGGGCGGTTGATGACCGACCAGATCGCCCCCACGCGCAGGCGGCGCCGTGGCTTCGAGACGCTCGGCGACATGGCGCGCTCGATGGGCGTCGTCCTCGTCGTGGTCGCGGTCGTCGTACTCATCACGATCCGCACGAGGGGCGAGGCCATCCGGGTGGTCGACTACCGGCCGGACCTCTCGCAGGCCAAGATCGGCGCGCCGTTCGTGCTTGTCGCACCGGAGGGGCTCGACGCTCGGTGGCGGCCCACCTCGGACTACTTCGACCCCCCGGCGCGTACGGGCGTGGCGGGCGTGACCTTGTGGCACATCGGGTTCGTGACACCGGCCGGGCAGTATGCGGGGATGGAGCAGACGAACGGCGAGGTGCATGACGCCTTGGCGGCGGCCATCGACTCGCCGCAGCAGTCCGGCTCGTCCTCCGTGACGGGGACCGCGTGGCAACGGTGGACCCAGCCGGACGGCAAGCGGCGAGCCCTCACGCGCACCGTCGGTACCGTCTCGGTCGTCGTCGACGGCACCGCGGGATGGGCCGAGCTCGAGCAGCTGGCCGCCGCTCTTCGACCACAGCACTGATCAGCACGTTCCGTGGCTGAGGTCGGGCTGGGGCGGGTTCTGCGGGAGTGGACCCGGATCGGGCTCCTCGGGTTCGGAGGGCCGCCTGCGCACGTCCTGATGATGAGGGAGCGGTTCGTCCGCGACCTCGGCTGGATCGACGCGCACGAGTTCCAGGACGCTCTGGCGACCACCAACCTGCTCCCCGGCCCCGCCTCGACCCAGCTGGCGATCTTCTGCGGCTGGCGGGTCGCGGGTGCCCGCGGCGCGCTGGTGGGAGGGCTCGGCTTCATCGTCCCCGGGCTGCTGCTGGTGATCGCCGCGTCGGTGCTGCTGCTCGGGTCCGACCCGCCCACCGTGGTGCTGGGGCTCGCGGGTGGAGTGGCAGCCGGGGGGCCCGCGGTTGCCGTGCACGCCGGGTCCGGCCTCGTCCCGGCCAGCTGGGCGCGTGCTGCAGGCCGCGCGGCCCGGATGCGGTGGCTGCTGTGGGTGCTCCTGGGCAGCGTCGCTGCGGCCTTCTTCGGGGCAGCCGTCGTCGCCGTGATCCTCGTGTGCGGCGGGCTCGAGCTGGTCTTCCGGGCTCCCGGTCCGCAGGCGGGCGGGCACGCGTCCGGGACGCGGGCGATCGGTCCGGGCGGCCTTCCGTCGTTCCTCGTGGCCAAGACCGCTGCCGGGGTCGCGGGGGTCGCGGGGGTCGGAGCCTTGGCGGCGCTCGCATGGACGGCGGTCAAGGTGGGAGCACTGTCGTTCGGTGGCGGCTTCGTCATCGTCCCGCTGATGCAGGCCGACACCCTGCGGCACCACTGGCTGACGCGTACCGGCTTCGGTACTGCGGTGGCGCTCGGCCAGGTCACGCCGGGCCCTGTCACGCATACGGTCGCCGCCGTCGGCTACGCGGCTGGTGGCCGTGGGTGGGCCGGTGTGGGTGCGGCCCTGCTCGCGGCCGCGATCGCCTTCGCGCCCTCGTTCGTCTTCGTCATCGCGGGTGCACGCCACCACGACCGGCTGCGCCGCGACGACAGGGCGCGGGCCTTCCTGGACGGTGCCGGGCCGGCCGCGATCGGTGCCATCTTCGGCGCCGCGGTCGCGCTCGCCATGGCGATCAGCCGGCCGTGGCAGGTGGCAGCCCTCGTCCTGGTGGCCGTGGCCGTGTTCTGGGTGCGGCGCAGCACTCCGATCGCCTTGGCTCTTGCGGGAGCGCTCGGCGCCGTCGCCGTGACCTGGCTCGCGCTGCCGCTCCCGCGCTGATCCGCGAGGGCACGGACAGGGTTGGGCTATGTCGTCGTGGCTTCGGGCGCTGCCGCGGCGAGGCGGGCCCGCGCTCCGTCGAGGTGCTGCTGGCAGATCGCGGCGAGCGCCTCGCCACGTTCCCAGAGGGCGAGCGACTCCTCCAGCGTCGCCCCGCCGGCTTCGAGCCGCTGGACGACCTCGAGGAGCTCGGCGCGCGCCTCCTCGTACCCGAGTGCCTCCGCCGCCATGCCCGTCACCCTAGCGGCGCGACGCGGCGGGCCGGCAGCTCGCCCACGGCGAGGCGGACCCGCAACGCCTCGTCGACCGCGACCTCGGCCTCGTCGCGGACGACCAGCCCGTCGGCCCGCTGCACGACCGCGTCCGAGGCCACGCCGGCAGAACAGTCCGTCGAGGTGTTCCAGAAAGCCGTCGGTGACCAGTTTCGACAGCGCGGTCTCGCAGACCTGCTGGGGAAGATCCCACAGGCGGCGTGCCTGACACTGTGTCAGCGCCAGCTGGGGCCACGCGGTGTATTCCGTTCGGATTCGTCGTTCGATGGTCGAGAGTTCGGGATTCTCCA
>DAIPJR010000163.1:0-5243 GCA_036770165.1 Actinomycetes bacterium
GACGCGACGGCGGTCGCCAGCTGGTCGACGACGCGCTCCTGGCCGACGAGGTCGTCCCAGACGGTCATGGCGCGCCCACCCGTGCGGCGAGCAGCGACTCGACGGCCGCCGCGACGAGCTGCTGGACCAGCTCGGGGTCGGCACCGGCGTCGATGACGACGTAGCGTCCGGGGTCGCGCGCCGCGAGCGCGAGGAACCCGCCACGCACCGCCTGGTGGAACGCGAGCGGCTCCGCCTCGAGCCGGTCCGGCTCACCGGCTCGCGCCAGGCCCACCGCCGGGTCCACGTCGAGCAGCAACGTGAGGTCGGGGCGCAGGCCGCCCGTGGCCCACTCGTTGAGCGCCTCGACCTGGTCGGGGTCGAGCGGTCGGCCGGCCCCCTGGTACGCCAGCGAGGAGTCGACGTAGCGGTCGGTGATGACGACGGCGCCGCGGGCGAGGGCCGGTCGGATGGTCGTGTCGACGTGCTCGGCCCGGTCGGCGGCATACAGCATGGCCTCGGCTCGCGCGGACAGCCCAGCGCTCGCTGGGTCGAGCAGCAGCTCGCGGATGGCCGCGCCGATCCGCGTCGCCCCCGGCTCGTGGGTGATCTCGACGTCACGCCCTGCGGCCCGCAGGAGCGCGGCGAGCGCAGTCACCTGGGTCGACTTCCCCGCCCCCTCGCCGCCCTCGAACGCGACGAGCACGCCGTGCGACTGGGTCATGGCAGGAGCCTAGACGTCAGCGGTGTCGGTCAGCGCTGTCGGTCAACGCCGCCGGGCAGCGCCGCCAGTGGCGCGCTTCTTGGGTGCCGGGCCCTTCGCCCGCTTCTCGGCCAGCAGCTCGGTGGCGCGCTCGAGGGTGACCGTCTCGACTGCGTCGGCCTTGCGCAAGGTGGCGTTGGTCTCGCCGTCGGTGACGTAGGCACCGAACCGGCCCTCCTTGACGACGACGGGCTTCCCGGTGGCCGTGTCGACGCCGAGCTCGCGCAGCGGCGGTGCCGCCGCGCCCCGGCCGCGTCCGCGCGGCTTGGGCTGGGCCAGCAGTGCGAGCGCCTCGTCGAGGGTGACCGTGAACAGCGCCGGCTCCGACTCCAGCGACCGCGAGTCGGTGCCCTTCTTGATGTACGGGCCGTAGCGCCCGTTCTGCGCGGAGATCTCGACGCCGTCGGCTGGGTCGGCGCCGACGACGCGCGGCAGGCTGAGCAGCAGCAGCGCGTCCTCGAGCCGGACCGAGTCCAGCGACATGTCCTTGAACAGCGACGCCGTACGCGGCTTGGCCGTCTTGGGTGCGTCGTCCGGCAGGATCTCGGTGACGTACGGGCCGTAGCGGCCGACCTTGGCGACCACCGGTCGACCCGAGTCGGGGTCGTTGCCGAGGGCACGGTCGCCGGACGGCTGGGCGAGCAGCTCTTCGGCGCGCTCCACGGTGAGCTCGTCGGGAGGAGTGTCGTCGGGGACGCTGGCGCGCTCGGTCGTCGGCTCGCCGTCGTCGTCGCCGGGTCGTTCGCGCTCGAGGTAGGGACCGTACCGCCCGACGCGCAGCACGATGTCGTTGCCGATCGGGATGGAGTTGATGCTGCGAGCGTCGATCTCGCCGAGGTCGCTGACCATCGGGTGCAGCCCGCGGAAGCTCCCGGCGTCGTCGCCGGTGCCGTAGTAGAACCGCTGCAGCGTCGCCAGCCGCTCGGCGTCGCCGCCGGCGACGAGGTCGAGATCCTCCTCCATGCGCGCGGTGAAGTCGTAGTCGACGAGCGCGCCGAAGTGCTTCTCCAGCAACGTGACGACCGAGAACGCGAGGAACGAGGGGACGAGGGCGCTGCCCTTCTTCCACACGTACCCGCGGTCGAGGATGGTGCCCATGATCGTCGCGTAGGTGGACGGGCGGCCGATGCCGCGCTCCTCGAGGGCCTTGACCAGCGTCGCCTCGGTGTAGCGCGACGGCGGCTGCGTGGCGTGGCCCTCGGGCTCCAGGGCGCGGACGCTGAGCGGGTCGCCGGCCTTCAGCTGGGGCAGGCGCCGCTCCTCGTCGTCGGATCCGCCCCCCGCCGCGGACTCGTCGTCGCGGCCCTCCTCGTACGCGGCGAGGAACCCGCGCGCGGTGATCACGGTGCCGGAGGAGGAGAACTCGGCGTCACGCCCGTCGGTCGCTGTCGCTCCGAGCCGTACCGTCACGGTGAACCCGCGGGCGTCGGCCATCTGCGAGGCGACGGTGCGCTTCCAGATCAGGTCGTACAGCGCGAGCTCGTCGGCCGACAGCTCGGGCGCGACCTCGCCGGGGGTACGGAAGGAGTCGCCGGACGGGCGGATCGCCTCGTGCGCCTCCTGCGCGTTCTTGACCTTGCGGGTGTACTGCCGGGGCGAGTCGGCGACGGTGTCCGCACCGAAGATGTCCCGCGCCGACGCCCGCGCCGCAGCGATGGCCGAGGCCGACAGCGTCGTGGAGTCGGTGCGCATGTAGGTGATGTAGCCGTTCTCGTACAGCCGCTGGGCGACCCGCATCGCGGTCTGGCTGGAGTAGCGCAGCTTGCGGCTGGCCTCCTGCTGCAACGTCGATGTCATGAACGGCGCGGCCGGCGAGCGGCGGTAGGGCTTCTCGTCGACGGAGCGTACGGCGAACGCGGCACCGTCGAGGGCGGCGGCGAGCGAGCGCGTGGTGGCCTCGTCGAGGGCGACGACGTCCGCCTTGCTGCCCTTGGCCGCGATCAGCGTGCCGTCGCTGGCGAAGTCGCGCCCGGTCGCGACGCGCGCACCGTCCAGCCCGACCAGGCGGGCCGAGAAGGCGCCGGGGTCGAACACCGCGTCGAGGTCCCAGTAGCCGGCCGTGGTGAACGCGATGCGCTCCCGCTCGCGCTCCACCACGAGGCGCGTGGCGACCGACTGGACCCGGCCGGCGGACAGGCCCTGCATGACCTTCTTCCACAGGACGGGGCTGACCTCGTAGCCGTACAGCCGGTCGATGATCCGGCGCGTCTCCTGCGCGTCGACGAGCTGCATGTCCAGCTCGCGAGTGTTGGTGGCGGCGTCTCGGATGGCGTCGCGGGTGATCTCGTGGAAGACCATCCGGCGGACCGGCACCTTGGGCTGCAGCACCTCGAGCAGGTGCCAGGCGATGGCTTCGCCCTCGCGGTCCTCGTCCGTCGCGAGGAGCAGCTCGTCGGCATCCTTCAGGTAGCGCTTGAGCTCGGCGACCTTGCTGCGCTTGTCGGCGTCGACGACGTACAGAGGCTCGAAGCCGTCCTCGACGTTGACACCGAGGCGCGCCCACGGCTGACCCTTGAGGGCGGCCGGGATGTCGGCGGCACCCTTGGGGAGGTCACGGATGTGACCGACGCTGGCCTCGACGTCGTACCCAGGGCCGAGGTAGCCCTTGATCGTCTTGGCCTTCGCCGGGCTCTCGACGATGACGAGCCGTCGAAGGCCTCCCTGCTGGTCGGTGTCTGACACTTGGCTCACTTTCGGTCCCGGCTCGATGGGGCGTGGAGAGCACACACGGTGACCGCGCCGAAGTGAGACGCTACAAGACTTTCAGTCGATCTTGACCCGGGTGGGTCTCAAACGACCGTCTCGACCGGGATCTCGCCGACGGCGATCGGCCGGCGCTTGGAGATCACGATCGCCGTCACGACGATGGCCACGGCCACCAGCGAGATGAAGAGCCGGAGCGCCGTCTTGCTGTCCAGGGACGCCGAGACGACCGCGGGCGCGATGAGCAGGGCGACGAGGTTCATCACCTTGATCAGCGGGTTGATGGCCGGGCCGGCGGTGTCCTTGAACGGGTCGCCGACCGTGTCGCCGATGACCGTCGCCTCGTGCGCCTGGGAGCCCTTTCCGCCGAAGTGCCCGTCCTCGACGTACTTCTTGGCGTTGTCCCACGCCCCGCCGGAGTTGGACAGGAAGACCGCCATCAGCGTGCCGGTGGCGATGGTGCCGGCCAGGTAGGCGCCGAGCGCGCCGATGCCGAGACCGAAGCCGACGGCGATCGGGGTGAGCACAGCGAGCAGGCCTGGCGTGGCGAGCTCCCGCAGCGAGTCACGGGTGACGATGTCGACGACCTTGCCGTACTCGGGCTTCTCGGTGTAGTCCATGATCCCGGGGTGCTCGCGGAACTGGCGCCGCACCTCGAAGATGACCGCGCCGGCCGCCCGCGACACCGCGTTGATGGCGAGGCCGGAGAACAGGAACACCACCGCGGCACCGATCAGCAGGCCCACCAGGTTGCGCGGGTTGCCGATGTCGAGGATGCCGGAGTACTGAGCCCGGTCCTGGACACCGAGCGCGTTGACCACGGCCTGGGAGGCATCGGCCGTCGAGGTCAGTACCGCGTCGCGGAAGGACCCGAACAGGGCCGTCGCGGCGAGCACGGCCGTCGCGATCGCGATGCCCTTGGTGATGGCCTTCGTGGTGTTGCCGACCGCGTCCAGCTTGGTCAGCACGATCGAGCCTTCGCCGTGCACGTCGCCGGACATCTCGGCGATGCCCTGGGCGTTGTCCGACACCGGACCGAACGTGTCCATGGACACGATGACGCCAACCGTCGTGAGCAGGCCCGTACCGGCCAGGGCGATCGCGAACAGCGACAGCGTGACCGAGCCCGCGCCGAGCAGGAACGCGCCGTACACCGCGGCGCCGATCAGCAGCGCCGAGTAGACCGCGGACTCGAGGCCGACGCTGACGCCGGCCAGGATGACCGTCGCGGCACCGGTGAGCGAGGACTTGGCGACGTCGTCGACCGGCTTGCGGTCGGTCTCGGTGAAGTACCCGGTGAGCTGCTGGATGGCCGCGGCGAGCACGATGCCGATGAGCACGGCGGCGATGGCGAACAGCCGCGGGTTGAACGAGCCGGGATTGGTCAGCTGCAGGCTGGCGACGTCGAGCCCGGCGAAGTCCTTGAGGTTGCCCTTGAGGAACACGAAGGCCGCGACGGCCACGAGGACCGCCGAGATCCCTGCGGAGATGAAGAAGCCACGCGTGATGGCGGTCATCCCGGAGCGGTCCCCCGGACGGGGCGCCACTGTCCAGATGCCGACGACCGCGGTGATGACGCCGATCGCCGGAACGATCAGCGGGAAGACCAGGCCGATGGAGCCGAAGGCAGCCTTGCCGAGGATGAGAGCGGCGACGAGCGTGACGGCGTACGACTCGAACAGGTCGGCCGCCATGCCGGCGCAGTCGCCCACGTTGTCGCCCACGTTGTCGGCGATGGTCGCAGCGTTGCGCGGGTCGTCCTCGGGGATGCCCTGCTCGACCTTGCCGACCAGGTCGG
>DAIPJR010000164.1:0-5238 GCA_036770165.1 Actinomycetes bacterium
GGCTGATGCGGGGCTCAGCCCGAGCAGCGGACCGAGCAGCGGTTTCTCGGCACCGAGGACCGCCGCGACCCGGCCGTCGTCGGCGGCACGCAGGTGCTCGGAGAGGATGCCCAGCAACGGGTCGAGCGGGGAGGAGCGCCCGAACTCCCCGCAGGTAGCGAACAGGACGACGTCGGTGGAGCCGCGGCGGGAGGTCCATGCGCGGACGAGGCTGGTCTTCCCGATCCCCGCCTCACCCGTCACGGCCACGATCGCGACCTCCGACTCGGCCGCGCGCGCCGCCGCGAGGTCGAGCCGCGCCAGCTCGGCCTCCCGCCCGACAAGGGCGTGGGACGTACCTTCGGTCACCGTGGGACGGCTGGCCAGCTCGCCGCGCAGCAGGGCCGCGTGCAGGTCCAGCGTCTCGGCCGACGGGTCGGCCCCCAGCTCGTCGACGAGCCGTCCCCTCACCCGGGCGAACAGTGCGAGAGCAGCGCCGTCGCGACCGGCAGCAGCCTGGGCGCGCATCGCGGTACGCAACGCCTGCTCGTCGTACGGGTCCGCGGCCAGCGCGTCGATGGCAGCATCGGCCGCCTCCATCCAAGCGCCGGCCTGCAGGAAGGCGTCCGCGCAGGTACGCCTGGCCCGTGCGAGCGTGCGGTCGAGCTCGAGCACCTTGCTCGCGACCCACGACCCACCGAGCCCGGAGTCGCCCGGCGAGAGACGGGCGAGGGACAGAGCGACCCTCGCCGCTGCCGCGGCCCCGCTCGGGTTGCCGTCGTCGAGCCGTCGCGCGGCTTCTTGTGCCAACGACTCCAGCTCGTCGACGTCGAGCCAGTCGTAGTGCAGGCGGTAGCCGCCGTCACCGTGCTCGATCCGTTCCCGACCCACCACCGCGCGCAGGCGGCTCACCAGGACCGCGACCTGGTCCGCCGGGCGCTCTGGCGCGGCGTCGCCCCATAGGGCCTCGACCAGATGGTCGACCGCTACCGGTCGGCCCCGGCCCAGCGCCAGCAGCCACAGCAGCGAGCGCCCCTTGCGGCTCCCCAGCGAGCCGGGCTCGACGCCGTCGACGTCCACGTGCCCGAGGTCTGCGAGCAGCCGGATCGCCAGGGTCTGCACGCTGGCCATCAAAGACCTATCGGGGGCGGCGCGCCATGGCACGTCACGGCGGTGCTTCTGCCGGGGCGGTCGCCGATTGCAGCGAGCGGCGACGTGACCGCAAACGACATGCAATCCCGGCGTCCCAGACTGCTTCCCGATCCCGGCAACCGGGGCAGAGCGAAGGAGAGGGACATGACCACGTCTGAGCAGCACACCGATACGAGCGCCCGCGCCGAGCAGAAGAGCTTTGACTCTGCGGACGAACGGCGCACCTTCGATCATGGCTACGTGGACATCGTCCGCGTCGCCGGCAGCGAGATCGGCCGCCTCACCCTCCTACCTGGCTGGCGCTGGTCCGAGCACGTGCGGCCGCTCGCAGGTACCGACCTGTGCGAGGCGCCGCACTTCCAGTACCACGTCAGTGGGACCACCCGGATTCGCATGGCTGATGGCCGCGAGCTCGACGCGCACCCGGGAGACGTCGTCGCGCTGCCCGAGGGACACGATGCCTGGGTCGTCGGGGACGAGCCCGTCGTCATCGTCGACTGGTGGGGAGCGAGCAACTACGCCAAGAAGTAGACCGGTCGGTCCGCTGACCGCGCGGACACCCGGAACAAGTGACGGATTGGCTTGGTTCGCACGCACATGCGCATCGGACTGATCGGGAGCGGCAGGATCGGCGGGACGTTGGCGCGGCTGGCGGTTGCCGGCGGCCATGAGGTCGTGCTCAGCAACTCACGAGGACCGGACACCCTCGCCGACCTGGTGTCCGGCCTCGGCCCGCTCGCGAAGGCGGGCACCGCTCCGGAGGCGGCGGCGTCTGGCGACCTCGTCGTCGTCACGATCCCGGTGAAGTCCTACCGGAGCGTGCCGGTCGAG
Organism: Actinomycetes bacterium; assembly: GCA_036770165.1. Lineage (GTDB taxonomy): Bacteria > Actinomycetota > Actinomycetes > Prado026 > Prado026 > JANYIP01. The sequence goes on from DAIPJR010000164.1 coordinate 1,963, forward strand.
CCACTGGCAGGCAAGCCGGTAGTCGACACCGGCAACTACTACCCGGACCGCGACGGGAAGCTCCCCGAGATCGACGACGGGTCGACGACCTCGAGCGAGCTGCTCGCCCAGCACCTCGTCGGCGCGTCGGTGGTCAAAGCGTTCAACACCATCTACTTCCAGCACCTGGCGACACAGAGCCTGCCGGCCGGCACGGCCGACCGGCGCGCCCTGCCGATCGCGGGCGACGACCCGGCGGCCAAGGTTCTGGTCGCCGGGCTCATCGACTCCTTCGGGTTCGACGTCGTCGACGCGGGGGCGCTCGCCGAGGGCCGTCGGTTCCAGCCGGGTACGGCCGCGTACAACATCAGGCTCACGGCTGACGAGCTGCGGTCGGCCCTGGCCGAGGCGGGTTAGTCGGTCGCGGTCGCCAGGTCGGCGCCGCTGAGCTCGAGCTCGAGGTCCAGCTCGAGATCGTCGACGGTCTCGCCCGGTACTGGCGAGGGTCGTACGGCCACGGAGACGAGCACCAGCGTGGCGACCAGGAAGGCCGCCGCCACGAGGAACGCCCGGTCGGCGCCGTAGACGAAGGCCGCCCGTGCAGCGTCCGCGGAACCGCCCGACGCGTGCAGCACCGACCGGCTCGCGGTGCCGAACACGGTGACGAGCACGGCCAGCCCGAGGGCACCGCCCACCTGCTGCGTGACGTTGACCAGGCCGGACGCGGCGCCCGCGTCGCGGGCGTCGACGCCGCTCAGAGAGAGTGCCGTCAGCGGGACGAAGGCGAGCCCGTTGCCCAGGCCTACGACGACCAGCGGCCCCAGGATGGACAGGTAGCCGCTGCCCACCGACAGCCGGCTCACCCAGAGCAGCCCCAGCGCCGACGACGTGAAGCCGACCATCATCAGCCGCCGCGCGGGGATGCGCGACGCGAGCCGCGCTCCCACCTGCGAGGAGGCGAACAGGGCGGCCGTGAGCGGCAGGAAGCCGACACCGGTGACGAGCGGGCTGTACCCGAGCACGTCCTGCAGGAACTGGGTGAGGAAGAAGAACATGCCGAACATGCCGGCGACCAGGAGCAGCCGAGCGATGTAGGCGACGCAGCGGTTGCGGCTGGCGAACAGGCGCAGCGGCGTGACGGGTGAGCTCGCCCGGCGCTCCACGAGAACGAACGTGGTGAGGAGGACAACTCCGGCGACGAACGACACGACGGTCGTGCGGCTGCCCCAGCCGTCGGTGGCTGCCTGCACGAACCCGTACACGAGGGCGGCCATGCCCAGCGTGGACGTGAGCGCCCCCATGACGTCGAGCTGGCCGGTGTGACGCTCGGTCTCGGGGAGCACGGCGCGCGCGGCGACGAGCAGGCCGATGCCGATGGGGACGTTGACGAACATGACCCACCGCCACGACGCCCACTGGGTGAGGATGCCGCCCGCGACGAGGCCGACGGCGCTCCCGCCGATCGACACCGCGGTGTAGTAGCCGATGGCGCGCATCCGCTCACGGCCCTCGTCGAACATGGTGGTGAGGAGCGCCAGCGCGGAGGGAGCGGCCAGCGCTGCGCCGGCGCCCTGGACAGCGCGCGCGGCCAGCAGCCAGCCGGACGACGTGGCGAGCCCCCCGGCGAACGAGGCGACGGTGAACAGGCCGATGCCGGCCAGGAAGGTCCGGCGACGGCCGATCAGGTCACCGGCGCGGGCACCGAGCAGCAGCAGCCCGCCGAAGCTGAGCGCGTAGGCGTTGATGACCCACGAGAGGCTCGAGGTGCTGAACCCGAGCGCGGTCTGGATCTTGGGGAGGGCGACGTTGACGATGGTGGCGTCGAGGACGACCATCAGCTGGCACACGAGGATGACGGCGAGGACGAGGCGCGGACGGGAGAGCGTCTGAGTCGACATGGGCTGAGCTCCAGGGGTACAGTTCGAGGCGAACCGGAAGGTTCCTCCGGAACAATACGGAGGTTACCTCCGTTTGGCAAGTCAGATGCTCTCTGGATGTACGTAGGAGGACCGCGATGGCGCAGGCCGGCACCGCCGTGCCAGCTGTCGTCGCCGGGTCCGGCGAGCGCCCGATGCGCAAGGACGCGCAGCGCAACCGCGACCTGCTGCTCGGGGTGGCCGCCGAACAGTTCGCCGAGCTCGGTGTCGAGGTCCCGCTCGAGGACGTCGCCCGAGCCGCCGGGGTCGGGATCGGCACCCTCTACCGGCACTTCCCCACCCGCGGGGCGCTCATCGAGGCGGTCTATCGCCGCGAGGTCGCCCAGCTCTGCGACTCCGTCGACGACCTGCTGCGGACGCGTACGGCAGACGAGGCGCTCGAGGCCTGGATGCACAACTTCGTCTCGTACGTCGCGGCCAAGCGCGGCCTCTCGGCCGCCCTCAAGGACATGATGGCCGCCGAGCCGGAGCTGTTCGCCGTGACTCGAGCGCACATCCGAGACGCGGCTGGCAAGGTGCTCGGGGCCGCCGTCGAGGCAGGGGCGATCCGAGCCGTCGTCGACGCCGACGACCTGATCCGTGCCATGGGCGCCATCTGCATGGCCACCGACGACCTCGCCTACTCCGACCGGGCGACGACCCTCGTCTCGGTGCTGCTCGACGGCATGCGGGCCGGCGCGCCCGGGGCCGCTCGCGCGTAGCGCGCCCCGAGCAGGCCAGCCGCGCGCAGCTGGACCGGCCCGGCCGCGCGCGCATTGACCGTGAGCCAGCCGTCGCTCGTGCTGCCCACGCATGCCGACCCCTGGCCTACCTCCCACAACCGGCTCGTGCGGATCCGCACGACGGCTGTGCCCGCCGAGGCGAAGTCCAGCCCGAACGACGCCGGCCCGAGCTGCGTCAACGTGGCCGGCCCGGTGGTCATCGGCTGCGCGCCGACGACCCGCCACACCGTCCAGTGCCGGTCGGCGAACACCAGCCGCAGGTACGAGGGCGGCGCAGCGAGCAGCCGGCTCTCGGCCCGGCCGCCACCGTCGAGGGGAACGTCCGGCAACGCGACCAGCGCCACCCCCGTCTCGTCCAGCCACGACCGGTACGACGCCGCGGTCAGCGACCCGTACAGCAGCCCGTCGTGCAGCCGGTCGGTCTGCCGCTCCCACCCGCGGGCCAGCGGGAAGGAGCGTGCGACGAACGACGTCTCCCAGTGCTCCCGCGTGAACGGGATCTCCAGCCGCCCCTGCAGCGGGTCCTGGGTCCGGAGGAAGGTCAGCAGCCCGGAGTAGTACGACGCCTGCCTCGACGGGTCGACGGCACCGTCGGCGACCTGCGAGGCCAGCGGCACCCCGAACCACATCAGGGCCGG
>DAIPJR010000165.1:0-5218 GCA_036770165.1 Actinomycetes bacterium
CCTGGAGACCGACGACCTCGACCTCCACCAACCGGTGCTGCTGCACAACCTGGCCGGCTTCCTGGACGCCGGCGCCGCAGGCCGCCTCGCGGTCGAGCAGCTGATCGGCTCGCTCCCCCACCGCACCCTGGCCCGCTTCGACATCGACGCGCTGTACGACTACCGCGCCCGGCGCCCGCGGATGACCTTCCTGAGCGACCACTACGCGAGCGTCGACCTCCCCGAGCTGGTGCTGTCCGAGATCACCGACCTGGCCGGCACGCGGTTCCTGCTGCTGCACGGCGCCGAGCCGGACTTCGGCTGGCAGCGCGTCGTCGACGCCACGCTGTCGCTGGTCGAGCGCTTCGGCGTACGCCTCACGGTCGGGCTGCACGCCATCCCATGGCCGGCGCCGCACACCCGCCCGGTCAGCCTGACAGCGCACGCCACGGACCCCGCGCTGGTCGCGGACCGTACGTCCTGGGTGGGTGCTCTCGAGGTACCCGGGCATCTGGCCGGGCTGCTCGAGCTGACGCTCGGCCGTACCGGCCACCCCGCCATGGGGTTCGCCGCCCACGTGCCGCACTACCTGTCCGCCGGCCAGCACCCGCGGGCGGCGCTCGCCCTGCTCGAGGCGGTCGCCTCGTCCACGGGTCTCGTCCTCCCGCTCGACGCGCTGCGCGAGGCTGCGGACCGTACCGACGTCGAGACGACCGCGGCGATCGCGGCTTCGCCGGAGAACGTCGAGGCGGTGCACGCCCTGGAGCAGCAGTACGACGCGTTCACCAGCCAGCGGGCGCTTCCGCTCGCGGACGACGCCGCCGAGCTGCCCTCGGGGGACGAGCTGGCCGCCCAGGTCGAGCAGTTCCTCGCCGAGATGGATGCCCGCGGTCGCGACGACCTCTGACCGACGGGCGCCCGTCGGCCGACCTCAGTCGAAGGTGAGCTCGACCGTGCGGCGGGGCATGAGCAGGACGGCGAGAGCCATGCCGACCGCGACGAAGAACAGCGCCCAGTAGACCTCGTGAGTGGCCTGCGCCAGCGACCCACGGATGAACGAGGTGACGGCGTCGGAGACCCCCTGGTGCTTCCCGCCGAGGACGAGGGAGGTCGCGTCGACGCTGTGCGGAAGGGTTCCTGCCAGGTCGGCCGGCGGGTGCGCGAGCCGGTCGGCGAGCACCGAGTTGGCGATCGCCCCGAAGACGGCGACGCCCACAGCGCTGCCGATCGACCGGGCGAACATGTTCGTCCCGGTGACGACGCCACGCCGGTCCCAGCCGACGACGGACTGCACCGCGACCAGGGTCGGGTTCGCGGACAGGCCCATCCCCAGCCCGAGGACGAAGCAGGCCGCGCCTACCTGCCAGACGTGCGACGTACCAGTCAGCAGCGTGAACAAGAACGCGCCCACGAGCACTGGGACCATCCCGATCAGCGCGGCGTCACGGAAGCCCACCCGCATGTAGATGCGGCCGACGAAGGTCGCCCCGATGGGCCACCCGAGGGTGAGGACCGCGAGGGTGAGCCCCGCGACCAGGGCGCCGGTGCCCAGCACGCCCTGCACGTACGTCGGCACGTACGAGCTCATCCCCAGCGTGATCGCGCCCACGGCGAGGCCCACCAGGTTGCCGGACAGCAGGACCCGCCGGCTGAACACCCACAAGGGGAGGATGGGCTCGGCGACCCGGCGTTCCACGAAGACGAAGGCGATGAGGGCCGCGGCGCCCGCGACGAAGATCACGAGGCTGGTGCCCGACGTCCACGCCCACGCGACGCCCCCTTCGAGCAGGCCGAGGATGAGCAGGCAGCAGCCCGCCGTGAGCAGGCCGGCCCCGACGTAGTCGACCTCGTGGTCGCGCCGATGCACCTGCTCCTTGAAGTTCCGGGTCAAGATCACCAGCGCGACCGCCCCGAGCGGGACGTTGACGAAGAAGATCCAGCGCCACGACAGGTAGTCGGAGAAGACCCCGCCCAGGGTCGGGCCGATCACCGACGCCGCGGCCCAGACGCTGGCGAGGTAGCCCTGGACCCTGGCCCGCTCCTCCACCGTGTACAGGTCACCGGCGATCGTCATCGCCATGGGTTGCACGGCGCCGGCACCCAGGCCCTGGATGCCCCGGAAGACGATCAGCGACAGCATGCTCCACGCGAACCCGCAGAGCACCGAGCCCAGCAGGAACAGCCCGATGCCGATGAACATGATCGGCTTGCGGCCGATCATGTCGGAGAACTTGCCGTACAGCGGGACGGTGACGGCCTGGGTCAGCAGGTAGATCGAGAACAGCCACGGGAAGTGCGAGAACCCGCCGATCTGGCGCACGATCGACGGGACCGCGGTAGCGATGATGGTGCTGTCGATGGCCACGAGCCCCATCGAGAGCATGATCGCGATCAGCACCGGCCCTCGCTCGGACCGCAGCCCGACCCCGCTCGCCCGATCCGAGGTCGCGGTCATGTGGCCAGCCCGAGCAGCCAGCTCGGCTGCATCGTCGGGACCGGCCAGCTCGGATCCGGCACGAACCCGCGCCAGTCACCGATCGCCTGGTCGGGCCACGACTGCAGCGAGCCGACGATCCGCTCCCCGGTAGCGACTGCGACCGCAAGCTGGTCGGAGGTCAGGGCACCCATCTCCACAGCAACAGCAGCCTCGTCCTCGTCCTTCCACTCATGACTTCCGTCCGCATCGAGCACCAGGTCGAGCGCGTAGTCCTCAGCGTCGAGGCCGTTCCACCACCGGAGCTTCGGTGACTCGAGGTTGACGTACCACCGGTCGAACGTTCCGTCTGCCCGCCAGAAGTGCAGCGTGGAGAAGTCGTCGTCGACCATCACGACCCGGAGCACCCCGCCGCCTTGCCAGAGCCGCGGTCGCGAAGTGAACGGGCGCGCAAACCGTTGTTCGACCGGCACGTCACGGGGGTCGGACCCGTCGCTCATGGCCCAGTACATGATCGGAGTCGCCGGCGCCATCCACAGCACGATGCGGTCGCCGGTGTCCTCGACCACGGTCATCGGGAGGACGGACAGCACCCGACCAGCCTCGTCCAGGCCGCGGACCGCGATCTGGTCACCACGGTGCCACCTGTCCAGGACCTTGCGGAGGAGCAGACCAGGCTCGGCGACGTGGACGGAACGGCCGGTGGCGTCGACCTCGTCGTGCTCGTCGACGTACGGACCGGCGGCGACGTAGCCGCGGCGCAGGTACAGCTCCCGCGCCCTCGGGTTGACGTCGTCGACGGACATCTCGATGGCGGCGCATCCCCTGGCCCTGGCACGTCGTTCGGCCTCGGCCAGCGCCGCCGACCCGATCCCCCGGCCCCGGAAGGCCGGGTCGACGGAACCCATCCAGAACCACGCCACGTCGGGGGCGCGACGCATCCAGTCGAGGACGACCTTGCCGACGACCCGCCCGTCCAGCTCGGCGACGAGGAAGTCGACGGCTGCGCCGGCCGAATGCTCGTACTGCGCCCGCCACTCGGCCCGTTGACCGTCAGACGCGGCCCACGCCATGGCCTCGACGTCGCCGTCTCGGCCGTCGCGGATGACCAGGTTCACCAGATCAATGATGGGCGGTCGCTTGCCCGGCTGCAGCCCGTAGCAGCTCTGCCCGGTCGGCGATCTTGACCTGGAGGCGACCCTGCGCGGCCCCGAGCGCCGCCTCGGCGGACTCGATGGCGCACCAGCCGTCCCACGTGACCACGTCGACACCTCGTTCGGCGAGGAGGGCGGGCACGGCGTCAGCGTCCCGTACGGGAGCCTGCGGCAGCGAGGGCGCGTCCTCGAGCATCGAGGCCACCGTCTCGTTGGCGTCGCTCTTGTTGGTGCCGACGACACCGGTCGGGCCGCGCTTGATCCAGCCGGCGGCGTACTCGCCAGGGACGACGACGCCGTCGCGGTGCACGCGCCCGGCGATGGTCGGGATCACCCCGGCGTCAGCATCGAAGGGCAGCCCGATCGTCGGGATCCCGCGGTAGCCGACCGCACGCAGCAGCATCTGGACGCCCAGCGTGAGCCCGCCGCCAGAGCAGTCGTCGGCGGCCGGCGACGCAGTGCTCTCCAGGCGCAGGCCCGAGACCGCGGTGTCGCCGAGCACCTCGACCGGCCGAAGCCGGAACCGCAGGTGGATGCGCCGCGGGCGTCCTGCCGGCACCCGCTCGGCCCACTCGTGCAGCACCTCGAGGTTGCGCCGCACGGTCGGCTCGCTGGCGACGAGCTCGGCGCTGGCGGCGTCGAGGACGAGGTCGGCCGGGTCGACCAGCACGTCGGCGTTGGCGAGCTCGCCGATCTCCCGCAGCTCCTTGGTGGAGAACTTGGCCTGGGCCGGGCCTCGGCGCCCGATCAGGTGGATGTCCTCGACCTTGCTGGCGTCGAGCACGCGCAGCGCGTGGTCGGGGACGTCCGTGACGCGCAGGTCGTCGGCGGTCTTGGCCAGGATGCGCGTGACGTCGAGGGCCACGTTGCCGACGCCGATGACCGCCACCGCCCTCGCGTCGAGGGTGAACCGGTCGACCGGGGCGTCGGGATGCCCGCAGTACCAGGCGACGAACTCGGTCGCCGAGAAGCTGCCGGGCAGGTCCTCCCCGGGGATGCCGAGGCGGCGGTCGACCGACGCTCCGCTGGAGAAGACGATCGCGTCGTAGTGCCGGTGCAGGTCGGCCAGGGGCAGCTCGCGGCCGACGTCGACGTTGCCGAGGAACCGTACCGACGGCTCCTCGAACACCTTGCGCAGGGCCGACGCGATCGACTTGATCTTCGGGTGGTCGGGTGCCACGCCGTAGCGTACGAGGCCGAACGGGCACGGCAGCCGGTCGAAGACGTCGACGGCGACATCGCCGTGCTGGACGAGGGCACCCGCGGCATAGACCCCGGCCGGACCTGACCCGATGACTGCAACCCGAAGCATCCACCCATCCTCCACCCGGACCGATCGAAGATCACGTCCGGGTCCCGCCGCGGCCGTCCGTGTCGCGGCGCCGGGCGGGGGAACCTGAACCGGCTCGGCTCCGTCCCAGGAGTGTGAGTCGACCACGCAGCGGAGGCGGTGCTCCATGACGTACGCAACAGAGCACGATGTGTCCCGCCGCACGTTGCTGACCGCGCTCGGACTGCTGACCCTCGGCGGGGCACCCGTGCTGGCCGCATGCGGGTCCGCGAGCCGGACCGCGTCGGACGGGAGCGGCGGGGCCTTGCGGCCGATCGCAGCGGACGTGTCGCGCGAGACCACACCCGCCGCTGCTCGTCG
>DAIPJR010000321.1:0-1672 GCA_036770165.1 Actinomycetes bacterium
CAGACACGACGCGCCGCCTCGCCGGTGGCCGGCGGGTCACGGGGACGACCGGCTTCGTGCTGGGCCTGCTGCACGAGTCGGAGCGCGCCGCCGTGACCGCCGCCCGGCGCGAGTTCGTCCGCGTCTGGCCCGAGGTCTCGCACAAGCGGCAACGCGCCTGGCTGCGGACCTAGGGAAGCAGCTGACCTGATGACGACGACGACCGACCCGGAGATCCGCGCTGCCGGTGCAGTTCTCTGGCGGGCCGGCGCAGGCCCTCGCGAGTACGCCGTCGTCCACCGCCCGCACCGCCAGGACTGGAGCCTGCCCAAGGGCAAGCTGGAACGCGGGGAGAGCTGGCCTGCTGCGGCCGTCCGCGAGGTGCGCGAGGAGACGGGGCTCTCGGTCTCGCTCGGTCGCCCCCTCCAGACGCTCCACTACCCGGTCGACGGCCAGCCGAAGCAGGTGCGCTACTGGTCCGCCCGTACCGACGGCGAGGGACCTCCGTTCGTACCGACCGAGGAGATCGACCAGCTGCTCTGGCTGCCGTACGAGCAGGCGCGGACCCGGCTCTCGTACGAGCATGACGCCGACCTCGTAAGAAACGTCCAGCACGGTCCCGACGCGACGGTGCCGCTGCTGCTGCTGCGGCACGGCAAGGCGATCAAGCGCGCCGCCTGGGCCGGAACCGTCGACCACGCCCGGCCGCTCGAGGCCCGGGGGATCGAGCAGGCCCGCCGGCTGGTCCCCCTGCTCGGCGCCTTCGGCGTGGGCACCGTGATCAGCTCGGACGCGACCCGATGCCGCGACACGGTCCTGCCGTACGCCAGGGACCGCGGCCTCGAGGTCGTCGACGAGCACCTGCTCTCCGAGGAGGGCCACGAGCAGGACCCCCGGCAGACCCGCAGGCTCGCCCGCACCCTGCTGACCGACCCGTCGGCGCTCGTGCTGTGCAGCCACCGGCCGGTGCTCCCCGACCTCCTGGCCGAGCTGCTCGCGCACTGGAAGGGCCGGCGGCCGCCCCCGCTCGGGCCGGCCGCGTTCCTGGTGCTCCACCGCGACCTGGCCGGCGGGCACCCCGGAGTCGTGGCCATCGAGCGCCACCGCCCCTGATCGCCCCCCTGACCGTGTTGATCATGGGCGAATAGCCCCTCTTTCTTGATCCACATGGGCGATCTGCCCATGATCAACGGGAGGTGGGGGGTGGCGCGGGGCGCGCTCGTTCACCGGGCGGCTGCCCTTCGGCCCAGGGCGCGTCGCCGTCCCGCGTTCCGCCGTTCACCTTCCGTTCACCCAGCCCGGGGGAAGCGGTCACCTGAACTGCCTAACGTCCAAGAGGTCAACACGACGTGCAGCCCCAACAGGAGGACTTCCCGGTGAACATCACCCGCTTCGGACGCACCACCGGCGTCATCAGTACTGCCGGTCTCGCCGTCCTCGGCATGCTCGCCCTCGCCGCCTGCGGCTCGGACAACAACTCGTCGCCGTCCGCGAGCACGACCTCGTCGACCACCACGTCGGCGGGCTCGTCCAGCGCGATCAGCTGCGCCTCGGGGACGCTCACGCTCTCCGGCTCGACGGCTCAGGCCAACGCGATGTCCGCGTGGATCAAGGCCTTCCAGACCGCGTGCTCGGGCGCGACGGTGAACTACGGCGGCGGCGGTTCCGGCGCAGGAGTCACCCAGTTCACCGC
>DAIPJR010000166.1:0-5029 GCA_036770165.1 Actinomycetes bacterium
GGGCAAATGGCCCCCTTTTCATGATCGACATGGGCCATTCGTCCATGATCAACGGGGAGGTGCGGGCGCAGGGTGCGGGGGAGGTGCGGGGGCCGGTGATCGGCTAGCTGCGGGGCTTGCGCTTCTCGGGGTCGTGGATCGACAGGTCCGTGGCGGTGGCCTTGACCCGGCCGTCTCCGACGGCGACCTCGAGCGGGGAGCCGTCGTCGGCCACGTCGCTGCGCAGCACGGCGAGACCGATGATGCCGAAGCGGGGGCTGTCCGTCGGGCTGGTGACGGTACCGACGACCTCGTCGCCGTGGAAGACCTCGGCGCCGTACTCGGGCAGCACGCCGCCGTCGATGCGCAACGTCCTGAACCGGTTCGCCGGCGCGGTCACTGCCGCCGCCAAGGCGGCCTTGCCCCGGAAGTCGGCGTCGCTGGACACCGCCACCGTCTTGTCGAGCCCGACGTCGAAGGGCGACGTCTCCCCCACCTGGTAGTCGACGGCCATGATGATCAGGCCCGCCTCGATGCGGGCGATCTCGACCGCGTCGAGCCCGATCGGCCGGGCTCCGAGGTCGCACAGCGTCGACCAGAGGGCGACGGCGTCGTCGCGGTCCGGGATGACCTCGAAGCCGAGCTCGCCGGAGAAGCCGGTACGCAGCAACCACACCGGCCGCCCGGCCAGCTGGACCCGCTCGGGGACGAACCAGAAGTACTTCAGCGTCGACAGGTCGAAGTCGGTGAGCCCCTGGAGCAGCTCGCGCGAGCCCGGTCCCTGGACCGAGATGACCGGCATCTCGTGGGTGCGGTAGGCGACGGAGAAGTCGAGGCCGGGGCTGGCGCCGTCGAGGACCTCGCCGAAGACGTCGGAGTTGACCATCACCCAGTAGTGGTCGTCGGCGTGCTTGTAGACGGTGCCGTCGTCGATCATCATCCCGTCGTCGTCGACGAAGGCGCCGTAGCGCACCTGGCCCACCGACAGCGTCGCGAGGTTGTTGGTGAACACCCGCTGGACGGCGGCGCGCGCGTCCGGCCCGGTCACGTCCCACTTCTGGAGGGCGTACACGTCCCAGATCGACACCCCGCTGCGGATCGCCTCGTACTCGCCGAGGGCATCGCCCTGGCTGACCATCCAGAACCAGTCGCCGTCGGCCATGAAGGTGGCCCCCTGCTGCTCCTGGATGTCCTGCAGGACGGACTTGTTCGCGGCCGACATGGCGCTCCTATGCGTGAGTGGGTACGGCGTACGGGCGGGGACGTGGACGGTCAGCGGGCCCCGACGACGTCGGGGAACGGCAGGGCGATGGGGTCGGTGGCAAGGCTGCTGCGGCCGTCGGCGTCGAAGCGGTCGAGGCCGAGGATCGAGGTGTCGACGACGTCGGACGAGCCGTCGAGGACGACGTCAGCGGCGGCGCGCGAGACGCCGGGGCCCCACATCATCCCGTGGCCGGCCGCGGAGGCGACGGTCACGCCGGCCATCGGTACTCCCTCCGCGGAGAGGCCCGGCCCGATGATCGGCAGGTGGTCGGGGGTGTAGTCGATCGTCGCGGCCCAGACCCGGCGCAGGCCGAGGCCGCGCGTGGCCGGTACGAGTACCGCGAGCCGTTCCCGGATCTGGTCGAGGTAGCCGTGGTCGATCTCGCGGGCCGGACCCGGTGCCTCGACCGGGTTGCTCATCCCGAACAGGATGCCGCGGTCCTCCGGGCGCCAGTACAGCCCCGACGGCAGGTCGAAGACCATCGGGAAGGCAGCGGTCTCGAGGTCAGGGTGACGTTCGGTCACCGCGACCTGGTGCCGGGCACCACCGGCCGGGATCCGGATGCCGGCCAGCGCACCGACCTCGGCGATCTCGGGGCCGCCGGTCAGCACGACCTGCTCGGTCGCGATCAGCCCGCTCGAGGTCTCGACGCCGACCAGCTGACCGTGGTCGCCGGTGACGAGGCCGACCAGCTCGGTCTGCTCGCGCACGTCCACGCCGCTCGCGTGCAGGGCGACCGTGTAGGCGGCGACGTTGCGCGGCGGGTGCAGCCAGCCGTCGCCGGGCGCGTAGGTCCCGCCCAGGTGGGTACCGGCAGCCATCGTCGGGTTGACCTCGGCGGCCTCGTCGGGCGACAGCCAGCGGACGTCGAGGCCGAGCGCGTGCTGCATGGCCATGCGCTCGTGCGCCGCGGCGACCTCGGGCTCGCTGAAGCACGGCATGAAGTAGCCCTGGACGGTGAAGCCGGAGTCCGTGCCGATCTCGTCGTGCTGGCGGAGGTAGAAGGCCTGCGTCCACTGCGCGAGCCGTACCGCGGTCGGCGTCCCGCCCTGCCCGCGCACGATGCCGGCGGCGCGGCTGGTCGCGCCCTGGCCGAGGCTGCGCTTGTCGAGGAGGACGACGCGCCCGGCCCCGCTGCGTCGCAGGAAGTAGGCGCACCAGGCCCCGACCGTCCCGCCTCCGACGACGACGACATCGGCGCTCGCGTCCACGGTGAACCCTCCTCCAGACTCTGGCTCTCGACCCTGACCGTGGCATAGACTGAACGTTCAGTCAATGTCCGAGGCGGAGCCAGTCTCCCGCGTCGAAGTCGAAGGAGTCCCGCCCATGTACGGGTTGTCGCCGGAGGACCTCGCGATCCAGGCCAAGGCCCGCGCGTTCGTCGACACGCTCATCCCGCACGAGGTCGAGGCGGAGATGAACGACGGCGAGCTGCCCGAGGAGCTGATCCTCGAGCAGCGCAAGCGCGTGAACGAGCTGGGCCTCGCGTCGACGAACATCCCCAAGGAGTTCGGCGGGCAGGGCTGCACGTTCCTCCAGCAGGTGCTCGTGCAGGAGCAGGGCGGGCGCGCCACCAACGCGCTCGGGTGGGTGCTCCACACGCCGGCGCTGTGGTTCACCAAGGTGGCGACGGCCGAGCAGCTGGATCGCTGGCTCACGCCCAGCCTGAACGGCGACACCCGCGAGTGCTACGCCATCACCGAGGAGGGCGCCGGCTCCGACGTCGACGCGATCACCGCGACGGCGCGCCGGGACGGCGACGACTACGTCCTCAACGGCGTCAAGTGGCACGTGACCTCGTACAACGACTCGCAGTACTGCTTCTTCCAGGCCAAGCTGACCGAAGGGCCGCACGCCGGGGAGCACGCGATGTTCGTCGTCGACCTCCCCTGGCCCGGCGTCCGCGTGGTCCGTACCCCCGCCTACTCGCACACGTTCTCCCACCACCACCCGATCGTGGCGTTCGAGGACGTCCGCGTCCCCGCCGACCAGCTCGTCGGGCCGGAGGGGGGCGGCATGGCGTTCGCGTACGAGTGGTTCCGCTACGAGCGGCTGATGATCGCGGCGCGCTGCCTCGGGGCCGCCGAGCGGCTCGTCGAGGAGACGACGGCGTTCGCGCAGGAACGCATGATCCAGGGGCAGCCGCTGATCGACTACCAGATGGTCCAGGCGATGCTCGCCGACTCCGTCACCGAGCTGTTTGCCGCGCGGTCCATGACGTACGAGACCGCCCGCGGCATCGACGCCGGCATCGACGGCAAGGTCCAGCACGCGCAGTGCTCGATGATCAAGCTGTACGTCTCGGAGATGGCCGGGCGCGTGGCCGACCGCTCGGTGCAGATCTTCGGCGGCCGCGGGTACATGCGCGAGAACGTCGCCGAGCGGTTCTTCCGCGAGCTGCGCGTCGAGCGGATCTGGGAGGGTACGTCGGAGATCCAGCGCGGCATCATCGCCGCGCAGCTCGGCAAGCGCGGCGTCCGTACCCTCGTCGGCTGACCGGCCCTCCGGCGGGCGCCGCTCTGGCCGAGACGGACGCGGGTTGGCCGACCTGCGGGGCAACCCACCCCGCTATCAGCCAGGTGAGCGGCCCGCTACCCGCGTCCAGAAGATCAGCTGACGTGGAGCGTCTGGCCGCTGCTGTTGGGTACCAGGGCGTGCCCGGAGTACCCGTGCGCGAACAAGGTCTCGAGGCGGTAGACGGTCGACTCCATGGGCGCGATGGGGCCCGGTACCCAGGTGGGCGACGCGAGCCCGCGCTGCACCGACTCGCACGCGCCCCAGTCCTGCTTGTTGGTGATGTCCCAGAAGTCCACCGCGTACGAGGGGTCGAAGCCGGGCCGCTCCGCCGCGGCCTTCGGGAACGCCCAGGTGCACTCGATGCGCGTCGCAGTCGCGGACAGCGGCGTCAGCCGGTGGCTCATCACGTAGTCCGGGTGGACGCTGATCAGCAGGTTCGGGAAGACGTCGACGTAGCCGACCGTCTTGGACCGCTCCTCGTCGAGGCCGTCGATGAGCGGCCCCTCGCTGGCACCGCTGAGCGACATGGTCTGGCCGCCGTCCATGAGCTCCATCCAGCCGCCGACCCACGCGCCGACACCCTCGTAGTCGCCCCCGCTGTCGGGCGGGCTGACGGCGCACAGCTCGGGGTGGATCGTCGGGCAGTGGTAGCACTCGTTGTAGTTCTCCGAGAGCACCTTCCAGTTGGAGTCCACGACGTAGTCGTGCCGGGCCAGCGTGACCAGCGAGCCCATCTCGTACGGGGCGACGACGTCGTCGAGGTCGCCGAGCTGGTCGGCGAGCGGGCCGGCGTCGCCCGAGGCGTTGAGGAACACGTAGCCGTGCCACTCCTCCGCCGGCACCGTCATCAGCGGGTACTCGCTGGCGTCGAAGGACTTCACGTCGCGGAAGTTCGGCGCCGCGATGAGCCGTCCGTCGAGGGCGTACGTCCATGCGTGGTACGGGCAGACGATGGTGCGGTTCTTGGCTGCCGGCGCCTCGCAGGGCAGCAGCTCGTGGCCCCGGTGCCGGCAGGCGTTCGCGAACGCACGGAGGGTGCCGTCCTCGCCTCGTACCAGCAGCACGCTGTCCTTGCCGACGCTGACCGCGCGCTGGTCGCCGGCGGCGGGCAGCTCCTCGCTCCTGGCCACGCAGACCCACCGCTGGCGCAGGAAGTGTTCCTGCTCCCAGGCGAAGACGGCCGGGTCCGTGTACGCCTCGCGCGGCAGCAGCCGGCTCTCCCCGAAGGGGAGCAGCACCTTCGCCAGCGAGGCGGGGTCGATGGGGGCG
>DAIPJR010000167.1:0-5024 GCA_036770165.1 Actinomycetes bacterium
GCTCGTCGACGCCCTCGTCGCGGCGGACGAGCGGCGACGAGCGAGCGGTACCCGCTTCGAGCAGCTGCGCGCCGAGCAGAAGGTCGTGGGAAAGGATGTCGCCCGCGCCCAGGGCGACGAGAAGGCCGCGCTGCTGGCCCAGGCCAAGGACCTGGCCGCTGACGTACGCGTCGCCGAGGCGGAGTCGTCCGCGGCCGCCGTCGAGGCCGAAGCCCTGCTGCTCGCGCTGTCCAACGTCGTCGACCCCGCGGCACCGGTCGGCGGCGAGGCCGACTTCACCGTGCTGCAGACCGTCGGATCGCCGCGTGACTTCGCGGCCGAGGGCTTCACCCCGCGCGACCACCTCGAGCTCGGCCAGCTGCTGGGCGCGATCGACGTCGAGCGTGGGGCCAAGGTCTCGGGCTCGCGGTTCTACTACCTCACCGGCGTCGGGGCGCTGCTCGAGCTGGCCCTGGTACGCCTCGCCATGGACCAGGCGGTCGCGGCCGGTTTCGTACCCATGATCCCGCCGGCCCTGGTGAAGCCCACGGCGATGGAGGGCACCGGGTTCCTCGGGCAGGCCGCCGAGAACGTCTACCGGCTCGAGGCCGACGACATGTACCTCGTGGGCACGGCCGAGGTGCCGCTCGCCGCCTACCACATGGACGAGATCCTCGACGCGGCGTCGCTGCCGCTGCGCTACGCCGGGTTCTCCCCTTCCTACCGTCGCGAGGCCGGCTCGCACGGCAAGGACACCCGAGGCATCTGGCGGGTGCACTGGTTCGACAAGGTGGAGATGTTCTCGTACTGCGCCCCCGACGAGGCCGCCGCGGAGCACGCGCGGCTGCTCGCGTGGGAGCAGGAGTTCCTCGGCAAGCTCGAGCTGCCCTACCGCGTCATCGACGTGGCCACCGGCGACCTCGGGTCCTCGGCGGTACGCAAGTTCGACTGCGAGGCGTGGATCCCGACGTACGGCGACTACCGCGAGGTGACGTCGACGTCCAACTGCGCCGAGTTCCAGGCGCGCCGGCTCTCGGTACGGATGCGCGACAGCGACGGCGTGCGACCTCTCGCAACGCTCAACGGGACCCTCTGCGCGATGACCCGCATCATCGTGGCGCTGCTGGAGAACCACCAGCAGGCCGACGGTTCCGTACGCGTCCCCGAGGCCCTGCGCGACCACCTCGGCCGCGCCTTCCTGCTCCCCGTCACCTGACGGACAGGTCGAGCGGGGTCAGCCGACGGATGGCACCGTCGCGAGGCCGGCCGCGAAGCGCTCGTCCGAGACGACCTCGTCGGTCATCCGGCCGTCGAGGTATGCCTCGTACGACGACAGGTCGAAGTGGCCGTGCCCGCACAGCGCGGTGAGGATGACCTTCTCCTCGCCGGACTCCTTGCAGGCCAAGGCTTCCCGGACGCATGCGGCGAGCGCGTGCGTCGGCTCGGGCGCCGGGACGATGCCCTCGGTACGCGCGAACTGGATGCCTGCGGCGAAGCACTCCTGCTGCCCGATGGCCACGGCCTCCATCAGCCCGAGCTCGTAGATGTGCGAGATCAGCGGAGCCATGCCGTGGTAGCGCAGCCCGCCCGCGTGGATCGGGTCGGGGATGAAGTCGTGGCCCAGCGTGTGCATCTTGAGCAGCGGCGTCATCCCGGCGGTGTCACCGAAGTCGTACGCGTAGACGCCGCGCGTGAACGAGGGGCACGACGCCGGCTCCACGGCCCGGATGGTCGGGTTCATCCGCCCTGCCATCTTCTCGCGCAGGAACGGGAACGAGAGCCCGGCGAAGTTCGATCCGCCGCCGGTGCACCCGACGAGCAGGTCCGGCTTCTCGCCCACCTTGGCCAGCTGGAGCAACGCCTCCTCGCCGATGATCGTCTGGTGCAGCAGCACGTGGTTGAGCACCGAGCCGAGCGCGTACTTGGTGTCCTCTGACTGCGCGGCGACCTCGACGGCCTCCGAGATCGCGATGCCGAGCGAGCCAGGGTGGTCGGGGTTCAGCTCGAGCTGCGCCCGCCCCGCTGCGGTCAGCGCCGACGGCGACCGGTGGACGGTGCCGCCGAACGTCTCGATCATCAGCCGGCGGTAAGGCTTCTGGTCGTACGAGGCCCCGACCTGCCATACCTCGCACTCGAGCCCGAAGAGCGCGCAGGCGTACGCGAGGGCGGTACCCCACTGCCCGGCGCCCGTCTCGGTCGTCAGCTTCCGTACCCCGGCCTTGGCGTTGTAGAAGGCCTGCGGCACCGCGGTGTTCGGCTTGTGCGAGCCGGCCGGCGACCCGCCCTCGTACTTGTAGTAGATGCGGGCCGGGGTGCCGAGCGCCTTCTCCAGCCGGTGCGCGCGGAACAGCGGCGACGGACGCCACTGCCGGTAGACGTCGAGGACCTCGCCGGGGATGTCGACGTAGCGCTCGCCCGTGACCTCTTGCAGGATCAGGTCCATCGGGAACAGCGGCATGAGGTCCTCGGGGCCGACCGGCTGCAACGTGCCCGGGTGCAGCGGCGGCGGAGGCGGCTCCGGAAGGTCCGGGATGATGTTGTACCACTGCGTCGGCATCTCGGACTCGTCGAGCATGATCTTGTGCTGGTTCACCGTCGCGTCAGCCATGCCCGCACGCTAGCGGGCCGGTGGCCACCAGCGCGATGGAACGTCCGTGATTGGCTGGACCCGTGAGCAACCAGTGACCGGCGGCGCCGACGGACTGATCCGGCTGGTGGCCACCGATCTGGACGGGACGATCGTCCGGCACGACGGCACGGTCTCCCCGCGGGTCCGGTCGGCGATCTCAGCCGTGGAACAGCTCGGGCTGCCGATGGTCTTCGTCACCGGGCGACCCCCGCGCTGGATGGCGGAGGTCGCCGACCTGCCTTCCCTGCACGGCGTCGCGATCTGCGCCAACGGTGCGCTCGTCTACGACCTGCGGGCCGACACCGTGCTCGAACGGTTCGAGCTGACGCCGGACGTAGGGCTCGAGGCGGTGGGCCGGCTGCGCGAGGTGATGCCCGGCGCCGCGTATGCCGTGGAGACGGTCGACGGCTTCGTCCACGAGGCGGCCTTCGTCGCGCGCTGGCCAGGGCGGGGGTTCGTCGAGGTCGCGACCGCCGAGGAGATGTTCCCCGTGCCGGTGGCCAAGCTGCTGGTGCGCGACGAGTCGAGCAGCGGTGACGCCATGCTCGCGGTCGCGGCGCCAGCCCTCGGAGACCTCGTCACCGTCACCCACTCGAACGTACGGGACTGCCTGCTGGAGATCTCGGCGCCCGGAGTGACCAAGGCGTCGACGCTCGCCCGGGTCGCCGCCGAGCATGGCGTCGAGGCGGCCGGGGTGCTGGCGTTCGGCGACCAGCCCAACGACGTCGCGATGCTGGTCTGGGCGGGTACCGGCTACGCGATGCGCGGCGGCCACCCCGAGGTGCTCGCCGCCGTCTCCACCCACGCGGAGTCGGTGGACGACGATGGCGTCGCCCTGGTGCTCGAACGGTTGATGGCCGAAGGCCGGCTCGCCCCTCCGGCCTAGCGGTCCCGCGAGCCGCGGGTCACAGGTAGGGGCCGTTGCTGCCCCGTCCAGGGGCCTGCTCCATGCCGTCAGATCCGCCGGGTCCGCCGTCGCCGGCCCCCGGCGGGAGGGCGCGCCGGCGCATCTCCTCGAACTGCGCCCGAGCGGCCATCTGCTGGGCGAACAGCGCTGTCTGGATCCCGTGGAACAGGCCCTCCAGCCAGCCGACCAGCTGTGCCTGGGCGATGCGCAGCTCGGCCTCGCTCGGGATGGTGTCCTCCCCGAACGGGAGCGAGATGCGCTCCAGCTCGTCGACCAGCTCCGGCGCGAGGCCGGCCTCCAGCTCCTTGATCGACCGCTCGTGGATCGCCCGCAGGCGAGCCCGCCCCGCCTCGTCGAGCGGCGCTGCGCGCACCTCTTCGAGGAGCTGCTTGATCATGCTGCCGATGCGCATCACCTTGGCCGGCTGCTCGACCAGCCCGATGACCGAGGCGCCGTCGCTGCCCTCGAGCCCCTCCGCCGGACCGCCGATCGGCAGCGCGACCGGTGCCCCGTCGGGTCCGACGATGACGACCTGCTGCTCGAGACCGTGTTCGCTCATGCCCCCATCCAACCCTCACCCTGCGGCGCTGTCTCCCGCGGGGGCGAGAATCAGGTAGGCCTGCAGCGCCAGGATGAGGACCACGGCGGCCCATCGGCCGGCTCCTAGCTGCACCCCTCCGTGGAACCGCTGGATCAGCAGCAGGCCCACCTGCAGCAGCACGATCCAGCCGAACGTGACGGTGGCCAGCTCGGCGTACTGAAGGCTCGAACCGTAGACCCAGAACAGCAGGGCGAACACCGCGACGCCAGCGACGAACACCGGTAGGGAACGGCTCGTCAGCCACGCCTTGGCCAGCAGGGCGCCCGTGAGGTCGAGGGCGGCGAGGGGCAGCATCGCCAGGGCGGCCACGAGCGGGAACGGCCACCGGGACGGCAGGGGGAAGGCCGGCACGTCGAGCGAGCCGATCGCACGGAACATGTCGGTCAGAGCCGGCGCCGGGAGCCGGTGATACACCGGCCCGGCAGCGTCGGGCCGCATATCCGGTTGTCTCGGTGCGGGCTTGACGGGCAGGCTCCGTCGCGTGGATCCCTCGTGGCGTACCGCTGCCCTCCCGGCGGACCTGACGCACCGGCCGCCGGTCCCGGCTGACGCCGCACAGATCCTGCCGCTGGTCGTGGCCTGCGACGTGCGCGTCCTCGACCGGGCCGACGCCACGCTGTCCCAGGTGCGCAGCGACCTGGCCACCCCCGCCGCCGACAACGAACGCGGAGGCCGGCTGGGCCAGGACGCGAGCGGTGCCGCCGTCGGGTGGCTGTGGACCGAGGTGCGCACCGCCGCGTCGGAGGCCTTCGTCGACCTCTACGCGTTGGACGACGCCGTCCTCTCCTGGCTGCTGGGGCGGGCGTTCGACTTCCTCGACGTGCTCGCCACCGAGTGGGGTCGGCCGGTGCGGGTCGCCGCCGGGTCCTACCAGCACGACGCGGAGTACGGCGGCGCCCTGCGGTCCG
>DAIPJR010000168.1:0-5009 GCA_036770165.1 Actinomycetes bacterium
TCGAGAGCGAGTAGACGCCGCCGTCACCGCCGATCAGCAGGGCGCTCCAGGCGAAGAAGAAGACGATGTCCGAGCCGAAGAAGTACGGCGACGTCGACCAGCTGACCGTCAGGAAGAAGCTCAGCGACAGCAGCAGGCCGCCAAGGGCCGCGAGGCGGGTCCAGAGGCCCAGGAGGACGCCGATGCCGACCGCCAGCTCGCCGAAGGCGATGAGCAGGCCGGTCACCGTGGCGAAGTCGGCCGACAGGCGGACCAGCGGGCCGATCGGGCTGGTCGTTGCTGCCCGGAGCATCTGGGCGTGGACCGAGTTCGTCGAGGCGGAGTCGAGGTAGGTCGGGTCGCTCAGCTTGAGCAGGCCCGCGTAGACGAACGTGACGCCGAGGAAGGCGCGCAGCGGCAGCAGCACCCAGCCCGGCTCATGCAGACGCGGCGAGGCTTTGAGGCGGGTGAGCAGGGGTGCGTGTGGATCGACCATGTCCCGTCCTGTTCGATGAGGCGGCTGCCTCCGGGACCGTAAGCCACGATCCTGAGTAACACCTGGGAATCGGCTGTCAGAAGCGAACGTCGTCAGACCTGCTGGCTGAACGAGAGCAGGTTGCCGTCCGGGTCCTTGAACCAGGCGATCAGGTCTCCGCCGGGCGCGGTCCACACCCCGTGCGCGTCCTGGTCGAGGCCCCCGAACTGCTCGGGCAGCACTCCGCGGGTGGCCAGCTCGGCAAGGCTGCGCCGGACGTCTGCCACCGCGAAGCCGAGGACCGTGAACGGCTGCGGCCGCAGCTCGCCCACCTGTGTCACGCGCAGGACGGTCTCCCCTGATCGTACGACGAGGGCGTAGGGCGACCGCTCGACGAGCGTGAGCCCGAGCACGCCCCCGTAGAACTGCTCGGACCGGTCCAGGTCCGTCGACGGGACGAACGCGACCAGCCGGGCCGTGTCCAGCATCGGTCAGCCCCTCGAG
The DNA here is from genome assembly GCA_036770165.1 of Actinomycetes bacterium. Lineage (GTDB taxonomy): Bacteria > Actinomycetota > Actinomycetes > Prado026 > Prado026 > JANYIP01. Next base: position 959 of record DAIPJR010000168.1, read on the forward strand.
TGGACGACCGTGCCGGACGCCACGGTGAGCTCGACCTGGGCGTCGCCGATCGGGCCGGCTCCGTCGGAGAAGAGGTCGCGGTCGAGGACCGCAAGGTCGGCCCGCTTGCCGACCTCGATCGAGCCGGAGTCGGCCTCGTCGTGGTTCAGGTACGCCGTGCCGCTGGTGAATCCGGCCAGGGCGGCGGCGAGCGAGAGTCGTTGCTCGGGCAGGAACGGGGCGCCCGCCCGGTTCTCCGGGTCGATCCGGGTCACGGCCACCTCCATCTCCTGCAGCGGGTTCGCCGTCGTGACCGGCCAGTCGCTGCCCATGGCCAGTCGTGCGCCGGTACGTAGCAGGTCGCCGAACAGGTACTGCAGCCCGGCCCGCTCGCGGCCGAGGTAGGGGATCGTCAGCTCCTCCATCTGCGGCTCCGTCTGAGCCCAGTAGGGCTGGCAGTTCGCGACGACGTCGAGCGCGGCGAACCTCGGCAGGTCGGCGGGGTCGATCAGCTGGATGTGGGCGACGTGGTGCCGCCGGTCTGTGGCGCCGTTCGTCGCCCGCGCGGCCTCGACAGCATCGAGCGCGTTGCGGACCGCCCGGTCACCGATCGCATGCATGTGCACCTGGAAGCCGTGCCCGTCGAGCTCGGTCACCGCCGCCGACAGCTCGTCGTGGGCGACGAAGTCGAGCCCGGATCCTTCGCCGTGGCCACCGCAACCGTCGCAGTACGGCTCCAGCAGCGCGCCGGTGAAGTTCTCCAGCACCCCGTCCGTCATGATCTTGACGGTCGTGGGCCGGAAGGCCCGGCCGCCACGGGCCAGGCCCTGCTCGCGCCGCGCCAGAAGGGACGGGATCTGCGCCAGGCCGTCGCCGCGCTCCCACCACAGCGAGCCGACGACGCGCGCGGTCAGCCGCCCCGACTCGGCGAGGGACAGGTACGCCGCCTCGGTCGCCGGGGTGACCCAGGCGTCCTGCCAGGCGGTGATGCCGAGGGAGTGCAGGTGCGCCTGGGCGTCGAGGATGGCCGCCTCCCAGCCCGACCGGTCGGGCTGCGGGACGAGCCGGTCGAACACCGAGTAGGCGGCACCCTCGTGCAACGTCCCGGTGGGCTCGCCGGTCGTCGGGTCACGCTCGATCCGCCCGTCCGGGGGGTCGGGGGTGCCGGCATCGATCCCGGCGATCTCCAGTACCCGGGAGCTCACCCACGCGCCGTGGCCGTCACGGTTGTAGAGGAACACCGGCCGTCCCGGCGCGACCGCGTCGAGGTCGGCCCTGCTCGGCAGGCCGCCGGGGAAGTGCTCCATGGCCCAGCCGCCGCCGTAGATCCACGGCTCGTCCGGGTGAGCCGTCGCGTACCGGTGGACGGCGGCGAGGTAGGCCTCCCGGCCCGGCAGGTCCTCGAGGTCGACGGTCAGGCGGTTGCGCCCGGCCTGCGGTGGGTGGATGTGCGCGTCCTGGAAGCCGGGGACCACCAGCCGGCCGGGGAGGTGGACCGCCTCGGTGGCCGACCCCACCTGGTCGCGGACCTCGGCCTCGGTACCGACCGCGACGATCCGGTCGCCGCTCAGGGCGACCGCCGAGGCCCAGCTGCCCGTGACCGGGCTGCGCGAGGCATCGCCTGCGCCCCGGTAGACCCGAGCTCCGGTGATGACGAGATCCGCGCGGTTGCTCACCCGGGCGAGATTACTGGAGGTAGCCCTCGACCTCGTTGATCGCGCGTGGCGAGGCGCCGTCGGGGTTGGCGCCGTACTCCTGGCGGGCCCGCCGCTGGCGCAGCAGGTCCCACGCCTGGTCGAGCGCCTCCTCGAGCTGGGCCAGCTGCGCCTGCTCCTCCGCGGTCGACAGCTCGCCCGCTGCCGTACGTTGCCGGAGCCGGTGCTCCTGGTCGACCAGCGTGCGCACCCGTTCGAGGATCTCGTGCTCGTCCATGGTCCGAGCCTAGCCCCGGCGGGCGGCCGCGCCGGCGGCCAGGGCGAGGGCGGTGAGCACCGCTCCGCCCACGGCCATGACCGTTGCCGGCGTACGGAGGCTGTCGAACAGCGCCTGCTGGACGGCCGTCGCGATCGTCTGCGTGGGACCCGACGTCAGCCCGTCCGTCACGCCGGTTCCGACAGCCCGGGCGGCCAGGTACCCGGCTGCGGTGCACGCCGCGAACGCCAGGCCGAACCACACGAACGTCCTCGAGCGCCGCCGAGCGAGGACCAGCGACAGCACGAGAAGCACCGCCCCGACCGCGAGGAGGACCGGTGCCGACCCGTCGAGGACCTGCACCCCGGTGCGGGCCACGTGCAGCGCGCTCGTCGGCAGCAACGGCACTGTCGCGAAGCCGGCTGGCAGCGAGACACCGAGGAACTTCGCGACCGCCGCGCGCAGCTGGGCCGCGGTCGCGCCGGCTGGCAGCGGGAGGCCACCGGGACGGCCGAGCAGAGCCGTCGCCGTCGGCGGGAGCTGGTGGAGGACGTCGGCGACGACGGCGATGAGGTCGAGCCGCACCTCACCGGTGGACGGGCCGCTGCCGACCGTCGTGGTCAGCGACTGGTCGGTCCCCTCGAGCACCGCCACCACCTCGCGGTGCGCGGTCGCCAGAGCCGAGTACCACAACGGCCGAAACGACGGGCTCGCGACGACGGCCGCAGCCTCCCGCTCGACGAGGGGCTGCAGCGCCGGCACGGCGACGAGGCGCACCAGCTGGTCGGCCGCGTCAGTCGCCAGCGCGTCGCGCACCGGCTGCTGGTCGATGACCGGGCCGGTCAGTGCGACGAACTGACCGGTGTCGAGGGCAGTCCGCGTCGTCCAGGTCGCGGCGGCCGCGAGGACGAGTGCCAGGGCTGCCAGGCACGCGAGCGCCGCCGAGACGGCGCGCCGCATCAGCGGCCGACCGAGCTCATGTCCGCGTAGCGGTCTCCTGCGGCGAACCCCTTGGGGGCCACGGCGTCGATCCGGGCCAGGTCGTCGGGGGTCAGCGTCACGTCGGTGGCGCCGAGGTTGTCGGCCAGGTAGGTCAGCCGCTTCGTACCCGGGATGGGCACGATGTCGTTGCCCTGCGCGAGCAGCCAGGCGATCGCCAGCTGCCCGGGGGAGCAGCCCTTCTCGACAGCGATGGCATGCACCTGCGACACCACGTCGAGGTTGCGCTGGAAGTTGTCGCCTTGGAAGCGCGGGTTGGAGCGCCGGAAGTCGCCCTCGGGCAGGTCGTCGAGAGACTGGAACCGGCCGGTCAGGAAGCCACGACCCAGCGGGCTGTACGCGACGAAGCCGATGCCGAGCTCGCGCAGCGTCGGCAGGATCTCGTCCTCCGGCTCGCGGGACCACAGGCTGTACTCGGTCTGCAGCGCGGTGATCGGGTGCACGGCGTGGGCTCTACGGATCGTCGAGACCGCGGCCTCGGACAGCCCGAGGTGGCGGACCTTGCCGGCCTCGACGAGCCCGGCCATCGCGCCGACGGTGTCCTCGATGGGGACGGACGTGTCGACGCGGTGCTGGTAGTACAGGTCGATGTGGTCGACGCCGAGACGCGCGAGGGACGCGTCGCAGGCGGAGCGCACGTAGTCGGGGTGGCCGTTGATGCCGACCCGGCTGCCGTCCTCGCGGCGCTCGTTGCCGAACTTGGTCGCGAGGACGACCTGGTCGCGCCGGTCGGCGATGGCGGCGCCGACGAGCCGCTCGTTGGTGAACGGGCCGTACATGTCCGCGGTGTCGAGGAACGTGCAGCCGGCGTCGAGGGCGGCGTGGATGACGGCGACCGACTCGGCGTCGTCGCGCCCGGCGTAGAACTCGCTCATGCCCATGCAGCCGAGGCCGATCGCGGACACGGAGAGGCCGGCTGGTCCGAGGGAGCGCGTCTGCACGGTGAAGATCCTTCCGGAGGTACGGGCGGTCCTGCGAACTTACGTCGTCCCCTAGCCGGCCGCCAGTCGCGCCGCCTCGCGCAGCCACCGGGCCGGGTCGGTCTCGTGGTAGATGCGTTCCGAAGGCTCGATGTGGTCCAGGAACATCCGGTAGACCGTGGCCTGTCGCAGCGCCGCGATGGGAGCGAGCAGTCCGGCGGCTCGCTCCGGCTCGCTGCCCG
>DAIPJR010000169.1:0-4956 GCA_036770165.1 Actinomycetes bacterium
CCGTGCAGGAGCGCGAACTCGTTGATCGAGAGGTCCGAGGTGAAGATGCGGCCGGCGTGCGACAGCCGTTCAGCGGCGACGGGGTCGAGCGCGGAGTTCTCGGTCATGGTGGGGGCTGGTCCCTTCGTCGGTCCACGGGTCGGCTCGCCTAGAGTGCGCGGATGGCCGAGTACCAGATCACATCATGGCGGGACCTGCCTTCGCTCGTGGTGGCACGCGAGGGCGACATGCTGGCGAAGGTGCCGCTGCCCGGCCGCTTCCAGGAGGCGATCGACGAGGCGGCGATGCGGCTCGGCGAGGTGTCGAGCGACGACTACCTCGCTGGGTGGGAGCGCGGGCCGTGGACACAGGGTCCGGGCGCGCCGGCTGACCTCGCAGCCTCGGTGGTGGAGCAGCTGGAGGCGACCTGGCCGGCCGAATCGGTGACCGGCTTCCTCGACTCGCTCGGTCCGGCGAGGCAGGGCGACTGAGCCGGCCCTCAGGCGGCACGGGCCCGCTCAGCGCATCTCGCGGAGCGTGTGGGCGACCCGAAGCGGCACGCCGTTCGGGACACCGGTGTCCTCGACGAACCACAGCTCGGAGAGGATCGCCTTGACGAACGCCCAGGCCCGGAGCCGCTCCTCGTCCATCGCCAGGTGCTCGGACAGCTGCGCGAGCCGACGGCGAAGGACGCTGTCGAGGTCGTCGACGGTGGCCACCCACGCCAACGGGTTGTAGAACATCGCCGCGACGTCGTAGCCAGCGTCGCCCACGTAGGCCTTCGGATCGATGGCGAGCCAGCCCGTCTTGGACCGGTTGCTCGACACGATGTTGTCGTGATGCAGGTCTCCGTGCAGCAGCGTGCCCTGTGCTGGCGACGAGGCCAGCAGCTCGGTGAGGACTCGCTCCGCGTCCGTGACGAGCGCGTAGGGCAGCGGCCCGCGCTCCCCTCTCAGGTCGCGGTACCTCGCGAAGCTGAGCGCCTGCCACGCCAGTGGCAGGAAGGTCCGCGACGCGGCAGGGGTGGCTGCCGGCTCCGCAACGCCCGGTCGCCAGAGCGCCGCAAGGCTGCTGGCCACGATCTCGGTGGCCGCCTCGTCGTCGTCCGCCACCAGCGAGCTGAGCGGTCGGCCGGGCTCCCCCGCCTCGAGCAGCACGGCCCCCATGTCGACGTCGGCCCGCAGGAGCCGGACCATCCCGATCCCGTCGAACGCCGCAAGGGCACGCGCGCCGCGGGCGGCCGCTAGGCCCGGCCGGTCGAGCGACAAGACGACCGGTGCACCGTCGGCCATCGTCGCCCGAAGGAGGTACCGCGACGACGACCGGTAAGGCGGGCCCACCGTGAGCGACCATCGTCGCGCGCACGCGTCGACCGCGGCCGGCAGCTGTTCCAACCACGCCCTGCCCTCCGTACCCGAGTGGACGACCACCGAGCTGACCAGCTCTTCGGGGAGCCCCACCAGCTCACGCTCCGCGGCCTGGACCACACTGGCGCTGTAGGCCACCACGTAGTCACTGACCTGCTGGAGGCACTCGCGAAGCGACCACACCGTCGGGTCGGGCGCATAGTTCCCGCCCTTCTCGTCGTAGAGGTCGAGCAGGGCTTCGTCGTCATCGGTGATCGAGAGCCACTCGGCGATCTCCCGGCCCGCCTCGAAGCCCTGCGCCGGAGACGAGCGGTCCACGAACGAGCGGATGACCGTCCAGTCGTCTGCCGTCTCGTCCTCGTACCGCTCACCCAGGTAGACCCCCATCAGCAGGCCGCCCATCCCGGCGTAGGTCATCGGAGCGGGAACGCGGTCTGGATGACGAAGCCGAGCGCTGACCTGTTCTTCACGAGTACCACCTTGACCTTGTTGGGGATGACGGGCTCCTTCCCTTCCTTGACCGACACTCCCACCGGTCGACCCAGGTCCATGACCAGCGCCAGGCCGCGGGGAGACTCCAGGTCGACCAGCCAGCCGTCGATCTCGGCCGAGTTGGCGTAGAGCACCTCGCAGATGGCGCGCTCGGCATCTGCGCGGTCGAGGAACGTCGATGCGGTGCGAACGGACACGAACCTGGCCAGCCGGTCTCGTAGCTCGTGCAGCGTGAGTCCGACGTGCCGCTCCAGCACGTGCCCGCCGGCGAGCTCGTGGTCGATCAGCCCGACCCCGCGACTCAGGACCGTGCGGTAGAAGGTGTCGTGATCCACGATCGATGTCGGTAGCTGGCCCCTGGCGGAGAGGTCGGCCAGGGCGGTCACGCGGGCGAGCAGGGCTTCGCTCTCCTCGAGCAGCGCCAGGGTGTCCGCGGCGCGCAAGGCGGTGTACCCGCCGAGGCTCACCACGGATGCCGCGGCTCCCGGACCCACCGTGCCGAGCCAGTGCCCCCAGTCGCCGTCCTGGACGTCCTGCCAGTCGAGAATCGCTTCGAACAGGTCGACCGGGTGGGTGAGGCCGTGGCCCAGCCCGCGGCCGAGCGAGGACCAGCGATCGGACAGGTCACCGTTCAGCCCCACCAGACCACCGAGCAGACCGATCGGTTCCAGCACGTCGTCGCGCAGACCGGCGAAGAACCCACCGATCAGCCCAGCCGCGTCGGACTTGGCCACCCGCTCTCGGGCCGCCATGGTCATGGCTGCGATCCGCTCGAGCTCAGCTACGGCTCGGTCGTCGGCCGTGCGGCACGCCGCGTCGACCTGATCGACCGTGGTACGGACGGACCCCGCCTCGCGAGCCAAGCGGTCGGCCCACTCCTGCAGCCGGTCGACCGTGCGGCCGGTCGTGCCCTCGGTGCTGAACAGCCCGAGATCGCCCGGCCCGCTCACCGGCGCCGCGGCCCGCACCGCGTCGATCCGAGCCACCTGTGCCACGAGGTCCGCCAGCTCGACCTCGAGCCGGCGCGCTGACGCAGCCGCCTGGCCGGCCGTCGCTTCAGCCTGCTCGACCGCGTGGGCGTAGTCGAGGCAGCACGCACGGGCCTGGTCGAGGGCGTCCGACGCGTTGACCAGCCACGCCCGCTGGTCGCTGCACGACGCGAGGTAGGCGGACGACGCCGGCCCGCACCAGCCGAGCTCGCCGGACAGCCCGGCGGCCGACGCGCCCAGGCGCCAGGCTCCGACGCAGAGCCGGTCTGATGCGACTGCGAAGGCGCCTGCCACGCGCCGAACCGCTCCCACGTCGACAGCGGGCGGCACCACTGCGGGGATGTCCACCCGTACGGCTACGGAACTGATCGTCACGAGTCGTTCACCCCCCGGGCGTGCTGGCCAAGGCCAGCCGGTCGGTGCGCCGGTAGTCGTCGGCGGCCGCCTCGGCCCGGTCGCCGAGCCCAGCCAGCTCGGTGGCGACCCGGTCGAGCTCGGCCGCCCACGCGGCCTGCAGCCGCGCCAGCGCGGAGGCGACAGGTGGCCGGAAGGCCACGAGCACGGGCTGCTGGCCGACCACCAGCCCGTGCGCTTCGAGCGCCCCCTGACCGGCCGCCCTCGCGGCGGTGGCCGAGTCGGCCACCGCCGGAGGGAAGACCCGCAGCGCGAGGTCCCGGTTCACCGGCCGAATCGGGAGGCGACGGCACGCTCGTTGGCCTCGTAGTCGGCCGAGGCACCGTGCATGAGCCCGGCGATCTCGGCCAGGGCCTGCTGGAGCTGCCGCGAGCTGGTCTGCCACTGGTCCCACAGCTCCTGGAACCGGACCTGGGCGACGCCGGCCCAGTCGGCACCGAGCGGAGCGACGTTGCCGGACAGCTGTCCCAGCGTGCTCTCGATGGACGTCGCACCACTTCTGAGCTGGCCGGCGACACCGGCGAGCTGCTCGGGCGAGACCTTGATCAGACCTGCGGGCATGGGTGGAAGCCTTCCTGTGGATGACGATCCCGGCGGATCGCCGATGTCAGGTAGAAAAGATCATCGAGGCGCGACCGCGCAAGATCGTTCTTCGGACCTGTGGACAACCGGGAGGCGGTGGACAGTGGCGCCGCCGGCGTTCGTGACCGTCCACCGCGCCGAACGATCGTTCCCGGTCCTGCCCGAGCCGGCCGTGCTCGCGACGGCAGTCCCGCCCGAGCTGGCGGACACCGAGCAGCAGGGCCGGTGGGCCCAGCTGCTGCCGTTGCTCGGGTCCGCCTCGGCCGTGGCCTTGGCGCTGGTGGTCCACAACGTGCTCTACCTGGCCGTGGCCGTCCTCGTGGTGCTCGCGTCCGCCGGGTCCTCGTACGCGTCGAGGCGCGCGATGGCGCAACGGGCCGCCCGGCGGGCCCGGTCGCGGCGAGAGGCCTTCGGCCGGCATCTTGACGAGCTGGTGATGACGGCGACCGCCGCAGCCACCGTCCAGCGAGCGGCCCTCGAACGCGTGCACCCTCCGCCGGACCGGATCCTCGCACTGGTCCGCGACGGCGGACCGTTGTGGGAGCGCCGACCGCAGCACGGCGACTTCGGCGTCGTGCGGCTCGGCATCGGCGCTGTCCCCGCCGTGGTCCGCCTCGGCGCACCCCCGGCGTCGCCCGTCGCCGAACCGGACGTGCCACTGGTGGAGCGGCTCGCCGACGTCGTTCGGGCCACCGCCTCCATCGAGAGCGCACCCGTGACCCTCGACCTCGCGGCGCTCGGGTCGGTGGCCGTCGTCGCGGCAGCCGCTGCCGGCCGCACGATGCTGCGCGGCTGGCTGGCCGGCCTCACGGCCCTCCATGCGCCCGGGGACCTGCACCTGCTCGGCCTCGTACCGTCCGCGCAGGTCGACCACTGGGACTGGACGAAGTGGCTGCCCCACACCCTCGACCCCGACGAGGTCCCCGGTTCCGTGCTCCCCGGCGCGCGCCGCACGATCGGCACCGACCCTGGCGAGTTCGAGCGTCGCCTCGGCGCAGCCGTGACTGCACGCCGCAGGGCAGCCGGTACGACCCGCGAGCGACCCCGGCCGTGGTTGGTCGTCGTGCTGGACGGCTACCGGGGGGGCGGCAGCGGGATCGATGCCGTCGCCGGACTCGACCAGACCCTCGCCG
>DAIPJR010000170.1:0-4916 GCA_036770165.1 Actinomycetes bacterium
GGCCGTCGGTCATGGCCTGCTTGCAGGTGGTGTCGGCCTGGACCGTCGCGTCGGTGGCCGCGAGGCCGGACGCGTCGGACGTGAACAGACCGGTCAGCGTCGCTCGGTGCGGGTCGGTCACGTGGCCACGGGCGGCCAGCGCGCTCGTCAGCTGGCGAATCGTGAGCTGTCGCTGGGCGACGTGCAGGTCGACCCGGGCCTTGATGTACGCGAGCTGGTCGGCCGAGCACGCCGCTGGTGCGCCGCTCGATGCGGCGGACCGTACGGACGATCCGGATGGCGCCGGCGATGCGGCGAACGCGGGCGCTGCCGACGCTGCCGCGACGAGGACGAGTGCGGTGGCGCCGGTGACGGCGGACGCCGCAAAGCGGGTGGCTCTCATGGGGTCGCTTCCCTTCGATGGTCGGACTCTTGTGCCCGTACCATCGGGGCCTCAGGTTCGGGTGACCGGCATGGGTACGTTCAGGTCAGGTAAAGGGCACGAGGGGCACCAGCAGGGAAGGCGAGGGAGGGGCCGGATGCAGGTCTGGACGGGTACGGCGTACCCGCTGGGGGCGACCTTCGACGGCTCCGGGACCAACTTCACGCTGTTCTCCTCCGTGGCCGACCGAGTCGAGCTCTGCCTGTTCGACGCCGCCGGGGTCGAGACGCGGGTGGAGCTGACCGAGCGCGACGCCGACATCTGGCACGGCTACCTGCCCGGCGCCCAGCCCGGCCAGCGCTACGGCTACCGGGTCCATGGGCCGAGCGACGCCAAGCACGGCCACCGGTGCAACCCGTCCAAGCTGCTGCTGGACCCCTACGCGAAGGCGGTCGACGGCAACGTCGACTGGGCCGAGGCGTGCTTCGCCTACCGGTGGAACAACCCGAAGGCGGCCAACCACAAGGACTCGGCCAAGCACGTGCCCAAGTCGGTGGTCGTCAACCCGTACTTCGACTGGTCCGACGACCGCTCACCCAAGACGCCGTACCACGAGACGATCATCTACGAGGCCCACGTCAAGGGGCTGACCGCTCGGCATCCCGGAGTCCCGGAGTCCATGCGCGGGACCTACGCCGGCCTCGCGCACCCGGCGATGATCGAGCACTACGAGAAGCTCGGGATCACGGCGATCGAGCTGATGCCGGTCCACCACTTCGTCCATGACCACCACCTGATGGAGCGGGGCCTCTCCAACTACTGGGGCTACAACTCGATCGGGTTCTTCGCGCCCCATGCGGCCTACTCGGCCAGCGGCAGCGACGGTCAGCAGGTCCCCGAGTTCAAGGCGATGGTGCGCGAGCTGCACCGGGCCGGGCTCGAGGTGATCCTCGACGTCGTCTACAACCACACCGCCGAGGGCAGCGGGCTGGGGCCCACGCTGTCGTTCCGTGGCATCGACAACAGCGCCTACTACCGGCTCGTCGACGACGACCTGCAGCACTACTACGACACGACCGGCACGGGCAACAGCCTGCTGATGCGGAGCCCGCACGTCCTCCAGATGATCATGGACTCGCTGCGCTACTGGGTCACGGAGATGCACGTCGACGGGTTCCGCTTCGACCTCGCCGCGACCCTCGCCCGCCAGTTCCACGAGGTCGACCGGCTGAGCGCCTTCTTCGACCTCGTGCAGCAGGACCCGGTCGTGTCGCAGGTCAAGCTGATCGCGGAACCGTGGGACCTCGGCGACGGCGGCTACCAGGTCGGTGGCTTCCCGCCGCTGTGGACCGAGTGGAACGGCAAGTACCGCGACACGGTCCGCGACTTCTGGCGGGGCGAGGCCGCCGCGATCCCCGAGTTCGCCTCCCGCATCACCGGCTCCTCCGACCTGTACGAGAGCAGCGGCCGGCGGCCGATCGCGTCGGTCAACTTCGTCACCGCGCACGACGGCTTCACGCTGCGCGACCTCGTCTCGTACAACGAGAAGCACAACGAGGCGAACGGCGAGGACAACGCCGACGGCGAGAGCCACAACCGTTCCTGGAACTGCGGGGTCGAGGGCCCGACGGACGACCCAGGGGTGCTGACGCTGCGCGGCCGGCAGCAGCGCAGCCTGCTGGCGACCCTCCTGCTCAGCCAGGGCGTGCCGATGCTCCTGCACGGCGACGAGGTCGGGCGCACCCAGCAGGGCAACAACAACGGGTACTGCCAGGACAACGAGCTGTCCTGGGTCGACTGGTCGCCCAAGGCGGTCGACCCCGACCTGCTGGCCTTCGTGCAGCGGCTGGTCCACCTGCGCAAGGACCACCCGGTGTTCCGGCGCCGGCGGTTCTTCCAGGGCGCCGACGTGCGCGGGGCCTCGGGCGCCGACGAGATCGCGTGGTTCCGGCCCGACGGTCAGCACATGGGCGACGAGGACTGGACCGGCGGCTACGCCCGATCGCTCGCCGTGTTCCTCAACGGCGGCCGCCTGCCCGACGTCGACTCGCGCGGCGAGCCGGTGCACGACGACTCCTTCCTCGTCATGATGAACGCCCACCACGACCCGGTCGACTTCGTGCTGCCGGACGGGCCGTTCGGCGCGATCTGGACGGTCGAGCTCGACACCGCCGACGACACGGCAGGGCTCGCCACCGACCCGGCCCGCGAGGTCCTCGGAGGGGCCGTACGCCCTGTTGCCGCGCACGGTCTGGTCCTGTTGCGCCGCGAGTCGTGAGCCGCCGGTGGTGAGCGGGCCGTGGTGAGCGGGGCGGTGCCGACAGCCACTTACCGCGTCCAGCTGACGCCCGAGCACGGCTTCGCGGAGCTGGCCGCGCACGCCGCCTACCTGGGCCGGCTCGGCGTCAGCCACGCCTACGTCTCGCCGATCCTGCAGTCGGCCCCCGGGTCGCCGCACGGCTACGACGTGGTCGACCACGGCCACGTCGACGAGGAGCTCGGGGGCGAGGCCGGCTTCCGCCTCGCGGCAGCGGCGCTGGCTTCGCACGGCGTCCGCCTCGTCGTCGACGTCGTGCCCAACCACATGGCGATCACCGCCCCGGAGCACCTCAACCAGGTGCTCTGGTCGGTGCTCCGCGACGGCCCGGGGTCGCCCTGCGCGGCCTGGCTGGACGTGGACTGGACGCTCGGCAGGCCGCTCGTGCTGCCGGTCCTCGGCCGCCGGATCGACGAGTGCCTCGACGCCGGGGAGATCACCGTCGACCCCGCTGGCGGCCCGGGCGGTTCCACCGTGCTCCGCTACTTCGACCACGTGCTTCCGGTACGCCCAGGTACGCAGATGCTGCCGCTCGAGGAGCTGCTGGCCGCCCAATACTTCCGGCTGGCGTACTGGCGGGTCGCCGACGAGGAGCTGGGCTACCGCCGCTTCTTCGACGTCGACACGCTCGTCGCTATCCGGGTCGAGGACCCGGACGTCTTCGACGCCAGCCACCGGCTGCTGGTGCAGCTGGTCGGCGAGGGCCTGATCGACGGGCTGCGCATCGACCACCCGGACGGGCTCGCCGACCCGCGCGGCTACCTCCGCCGGCTGGCCGAGGTGACCGACGACCCGTGGGTCGTGGTCGAGAAGATCCTCCAGCCCGGAGAGCAGCTGCCCTCCGACTGGCCCTGCTCGGGCACGACCGGTTACGAGGCGATCCTCGAGATCGGCGGCCTGTTCGTCGACCCCGCGGCCGAGCACGTGCTGACCGCCGCGTTCGCCGAGCAGTCGGGTGTCGCCGAAGGCTGGCCCGCCGTATGCGAACGGTCCCGGCGGGACGTGCTGACCGGGTCCCTCGTCGCCGAGGTCGACCGGCTCGCCTCCGTCGCCTACGCCATCTGCCAGTCCGAGGTCCGCTTGCGCGACCACTCGCTGCGGGGCCTGACCCGAGGTGTCCTCGAGCTCCTGGTCGCGGCACCCGTCTACCGCGCCTACGTGACGCCCGGTGAACCGGCGGACCAGCGGGCAGAACAGCTCCTCGACGACGCGGCGGCCATGGCGATCGCGCGAGCACCTGGGTTCGAGGCGGACGTCGTGCTGCTGCGCGACCTCGCCCTCGGCCGGCACGGTCGCAGCGTCCGCAAGGACGAGTTCTGCGTACGGTTCCAGCAGACGACGGGCCCCGCTATCGCGAAGGGCATCGAGGACACCGCCAGCTATCGCTGGTTCCCGCTGAGCGGGCTGAACGAGGTCGGCGGCCAGCCGGACGCGTTCGGGGCCCGGCCCGCTGGCGTGCACGCCTGGGCGGCGGACCGCCTGCGCCGGTGGCCGGACACGCTGAACGCGATGTCCACCCACGACGCCAAGCGCAGCGAGGACGTTCGCGCGCGGCTCGCCGCGCTCAGCGAGGTGCCGGGCGAGTGGCTCCGTACGGTCGCAGGCTGGCAGCAGGCGGTGGGCCCGTTGACGGACGAGCACGGCGACGCCGACGGGACGACGCAGTGGCTGCTGTTCCAGACCGCCGTCGGGGCATGGCCGATCGACGCTGCCCGGCTCTCCGCGTACCTGCTCAAGGCGGTGCGCGAGGCCAAGCTGCGCACGTCGTGGGCGACGCCGGACGAGGGGTACGAGTCGCGCGTCGCCACGTACGTCGAGGCGGTGCTGGGCGACGACACCGTGGTGGGCGGCATCGGCCGATTCGTCGACCGGCTGCACCCGGCGTTCGTGGCCAACAGCCTGGGACAGCGGGCGGTGCAGCTGCTCGCGCCAGGGATCCCGGACATCTACCAGGGCTGCGAGACCGTCGACCTCAGCCTGGTCGACCCGGACAACCGGCGGCTGGTCGACTACCTCGCTCTCGACGCGATGCTCGACGCCGCGGTCGACGCCTCGGTCGCTGTCCCGCCCCCCGACCCGTACGCCGACCTGCCGGGCGCCAAGCTGCGACTGACCGCGCAGGGGCTGCGCCTGCGCCGGCAGCACCCCGCGCTGGTGGGGGCCGGCGGGTCCTACCTGCCGCTCACGTCGACCGGAACGGCGGCCGACCACGCCTTCGGCTTCGTACGGTCGGGGCGG
>DAIPJR010000322.1:0-1596 GCA_036770165.1 Actinomycetes bacterium
CCACAGCAGCGCGGAGAGGCCGCCCGGGAGGTCGAGCGCCGCACGCGCGTTCCGCGTCGCCGCCGCGATCTTGGCCCGGTTGCGGACGATGCCCGCGTCAGCCATCAACCGCGCCTCGTCCGCAGCACCGAACGCCGCCACAGCCTCGATCGAGAAGCCATCGAAAGCCCGCCGGAAGGCCTCTCGCTTGCGCAGGATCGTCAGCCACGAAAGGCCCGACTGGAACGCCTCGAGGGTGAGCCGCTCGTACATCCGGTCGTCGCCCTCGACGTGCCGCCCCCACTCGCTGTCGTGGTAGGCCACGTAGTCGGGCGCCGACGTACCCCAAGGGCAGCGTGCCAGCCCGTCGGCGCCCACGACCAGGACGGCCGAGGGCCGTCCGGTCACGCGGCGCCCTCGATCCCCCGGGCCAGCTTGTTCAGCGAGGCCCGTACCCCCGCGGCGAACGCCGGCTTGACCAGCGGCCAGCCGACCCGTCCGGCGACGCCCAGCGGGAGGTCGAGCCGCTCGGACCAGACGAACCGGGACCGGCCTCCCGGGAGCCCGAACACCTCGAAGATGCCGTAGCCGCGGACCACCCGACCGGTGTGCTTGACCGTGCAGCGGTGGGGTGGCTCCCACTCGGTGATGACCATGGGGTCGGTGAAGCGCAGCCGTCCGACGCCGGTCACGGCCTCGAGGCCGCCACCGAGCCCCACGCCACCGGCCGTGGTTCCGCGCACGGTCGTGCCAAGCATCCACTCGGACTGACGGTCCCAGTCGACGACCGCGGCCCACACGGCCTCGACCGGCGCGTCGACGATGACATCGACCGTGATGACGGCCGGGGGACGGTCGGCCCGGTCAGTCATCCGGCTGGTCATGACGCTGCTCGAGCGGTACGAGGAGGGTACGGGCGGTGGTGAGGTCTGGCTCGGTCTCGGTAGCCGGCGGGAGCAACGCGGCGCCCTCGACCGGGCCGTCCGCCTCGTGCTCGTCGTGCTCCCCCGCCGGGGCAGGCTCGACGGGTTCGGCCGGGTCCGCCAGGTCGCCGGGGGCGAGCTGCCGCTCCAGCTGGTCGATGTGCGCGTCGCGGAGGGCCAGGTCGGCGGCCAGCCGGTCGAGGACGTCATCGACCTCGTCCATCCGGTAGCCGCGGAACCCCACGGAGAAGCGCAGGCGGTCGACGTCCTCGCGGGCGACCGGCCGGCCTTCGGGGAGCGCGAGGTCGGGGCGGTCGGGCTCGGTCGGCACGAGGCCCTCGCCGCGCCCTGCCGCGACAACGGCCACACCGCCGAGCACGGCGATGCCGAGCAGCACCCAGAACACGGTCACGCGCTGATCCTCCCTCGGCGACGGGCGCTCGGCCAGGCGGCCTGGCACGATCGTGCCACGCGGGACGAGCCCGACCGGTCAGGAGGCGCCGTGCAGCTCAGGTTGGGTGGGCGCGTCTTCGGCGACGACGACCTCGTGATCATGGCCATCGTCAACCGGACGCCCGACTCGTTCTACGACAAGGGAGCGACGTACGCGAGCGGGGCCGCGCTCGAGGCGGTCGACCGGGCCATCGCCGACGGCGCCGCGATCGTCGACATCGGCGGGGTCAAGGCCGGCCCA
>DAIPJR010000171.1:0-4907 GCA_036770165.1 Actinomycetes bacterium
GAAATTCCGGGCCAGCAGCCGGGCGGAATCCTTCTCCACCAGGGGCACCGCGTCGTCGTCCGAGCCGCCGCGACGGGTGTCGACCTCGGCGTAGACGCGAGTCGCCGGGCCGAGCAGGTGCAGGGCCTGGTCGACGATGTGGCTGCCGAGGTCGAGCAGCAGGCCCCCGCCCTGACGAGCGGGCAGCGACTCGCGCCACGAGTCCGGCCGGAGCTCGGGTCGCCATCGCTCGAACCGGGACTCCAGGCGCAGGACGTCGCCGAGCGCCCCCTCGGCCAACAACCGTTGCAGCGTCAGGAAGTCGCTGTCCCAGCGACGGTTCTGGAACACGGTGAGCGGCACACCTGCGGCCGCCGCCGCCGTGACCACGCGGCCGGCTGCTGCGGCCGAGGTGGCCAGCGGCTTGTCGACGACCACGGCCTTGCCCAGCTCGATGGCGGTGAGCGCGAGGGACGCGTGCACGTCGTTGGTCGCCGCGACGACGACTGCGTCGAAGGACGTCGGCTCCGCGAAGAGCTCCTCGACGCTGGACCGCACGACCGCGCCCGGGTGGTCGGCCCTGACCTCGGCCTGCCGCTCGGCGTTGCCGGTCACGACGAACGTCAGCGCGGCACCCGGAGTCGCCGCGATCAGCGGGGCGTGGAAGACCCGGCCGGCGAGGCCGTAGCCGACGAGCGCGACCCTCATACGTTCTCCTCGACGAGGTCCTTGGCCAGGGCCGGCTCCGCGACGCGAGCGAGGCGGCTCGGCCACCAGATCGGCCGGCCCACGTCGTACATCAGGGCTGGTACGAGGATGGAACGGACGACGAGCGTGTCGAGCAGCACGCCGAAGGCGACCGCGAAACCCAGCTCGGCGAGGAACACGAGCGGCAGCGTGCCGAGGACCGAGAAGGTCGCGGCGAGCACCACACCAGCCGACGTGATGACGCCGCCGGTCACCGTCAGCCCGCGCAGGATGCCGCGCCTCGTACCCAGAGCCCTGGCCTCCTCTCGGACCCGGGTCATGAGGAAGATGTTGTAGTCGACGCCGAGCGCCACCAGGAAGGTGAACGAGAACAGCGGGAACGACGAGTCGGCGCCCACGAAGTGGAAGACGTGGGTGAACACGACGGCGCAGACCCCGAGCGTCGCGGCGAACGACAGCACGACCGTCAGCACCAGCAGCACCGGAGCGACCACGGCGCGCAGCAGCAGCATCAGGATCAGCAGGATCACCAGCAGGACGATCGGGATGATCACCGTACGGTCCCGGCGAGACGCGTCCTGGGTGTCGAGGTTGATCGCGGTGAAGCCGCCGACCTTGGCATCGCCACCGGGTACAGCGTGCACGGCCTCCCGCAGAGCGGTCACCGTGGTCTCCGCGGCAACCGAGTCGGACGGCGCCGCGAGCGTCGCCTCGAGCTGGACCAGGCCGTCGACGACCTTTGCCGTCGCCTGAGGAGACGGCACGTCGGAGCCGGTGAACGGCACCACGCCGACCACGCCGCGCACCTTCAGCGCTGCGGCGGCGACCGCCTGGCCGGCGGAGGCGTTGGCGATGATCACCGCCGGGTTGCCGGAGCCGGCCGGGTAGTGCCTCGCCAGCTCGTTCTGGCCGACGACGGAGTCCGGCGTGGTCGTGAACGAGTCGGACTGGCTGATCCCGTCGGCCTTCAGCGTGGTGACCAAGGACGCCGCAGCGAGGAGGACGATCGCCGTGGCCACCCACGCGGTGCGCGGACGGCGGGCGAGCCCGTCCGCGGCGCGCGCCCAGATGCCGGCCAGCTTCTCGTCGGGCGTGTCGAAGCGCGGAACCTTCGGCCAGAAGATCCACCGGGCCTTGGGCCAGCCGAGCCAGAACGCCCACGACGGCCCGCGTCCCGCCCTCCGCGTGATCCCCGCGAAGACGAACAGGGCGAGCAGCAGCAACGCCCACACCGGGATCAGTGCCGGTACGCCGAGGACGAGGGCGGCGACCAGCCCGACGAGGAACGTGAGCAGGTAGACCGCCACCGCGGGGACGACGAGGAGGGCGGGCAGCAAGGTCATCGTGCACAGGTAGGCGCAGACGATGCCGATCGCAGCAACCGGTCCGGTCGACTTGTTCGAGTTGAGAAGCGAGAACAGCAGGCAGAGCAGGCCGATGGAGACCGTGGCCGCCGACGCAGAGAGCGGTTCGAGGACGCTGCGCCAGGCCTTGCGCATCGCCGCGAAGTGGTCCTCGGTGGTGTGCAGCTCTTCGCGGTATCGAGCCACCAGCAGCAGCGCGTAGTCCGTCGCGGCCCCGAACACGAGGACGGTGAGGATACCCTGGCTCTGCCCGTTGAGGGTCAGGACGTTGTTCGTCGCGAGCAGGTAGATCACCCCGCTGGCGGTCCCGAGCGCCATCAGGGCCGACAGCAGCGGGATGAACCAGAGGGCCGGGCTGCGGTAGACCAGGATCAAGATGATCGCGACGACGATGCCGGTCACCCCGAGCAGCGTCGTGTCCAGCGACCCGAACACCCGGAACAGGTCGGCCAGGATCCCGCCCGGACCGGTCACGTTGACCGCGAGCCCGGGGCGCAGGTTCGCGCCCGCAGAGCGCAGCGTGTCCGCGACGCGTACGACCGGCGACTTGCCGTCCTTGAGCACGACCTGCCACTTCTTCGAGTCGAGCGGGAACGACACGAGCATCGCCTTGCCGTCCTGCGACGGGATCGCGACGAGCTGGCCATGGGTGAGGTAGTCCCCCACCGTCTTGACGTCGGTCAGCTGCTTGCCGTTCTCGTCGGTCAGTCGCAGCGTCGGCACGGACTGGGTGAAGGCGGTCACCGCCTGCCGGTCCGCCGCAGTGAGTCCGCCCGAGTCACGCGTGAACAGCATGAACAGCGGAAAGCTCTGCTGCTCGGAGAACTTCGACTGCAGGTCGAGAACCTTGGTCGACTCGGCGGACGCGGGCAGGAACGAGGCGTTGTCGTTCTTCTGCGCCTGGCTGAGCTTGCCCGCATCGGACCCGAACACCCCGCCCACGAACAACCAGGCGACCAGGGCGATGACGGCCCAGGCCAGGGGCCGGCGGAGGATCGAGCGCATGAGGGCCAGACTAAGGGCGCGCGCCGACGCTCGCCCGGGCAGCCGCCGAGCAGCGAGAGCTAGGCTCGCACCATGAGCGTTCTGCGGGTCGTGCACCTCGGCTTCGGTGCCGATGCGGTCCCGTACGAGGACGCGTGGGCCGAGCAGCGTCGCGTGCACGACGAGGTAGCGAGCGGCGACGCCCCGGACACCGTGCTCCTGCTCGAGCACGAGCCGGTCTACACCGCCGGCCGCCGCACGGCCTCGTGGGAGCGGCCCACGGACGGCTCCCTGGTCGTCGACGTCGACCGGGGCGGCCGCATCACCTGGCACGGTCCGGGCCAGCTCGTCGGCTACCCGATCCTGCGGCTGCCCGAGCCGTTCGACGTGGTCGCCTACGTGCGCCGGGTCGAGCGGCTGCTCATGGACGTGTGCGGCGAGCTCGGCCTCGCGACGACCCGGGTCGACGGCCGCAGCGGCGTCTGGGTGCTGGCGAACGGCGAGCGCTCGCACGGCGCCGACCGCAAGGTGGGCGCGATCGGCGTACGGGTCGCCAGGGGCGTGACCATGCACGGCTTCGCGCTCAACTGCGAACCCGATCTCGGCTGGTACGACCGCATCGTCGCCTGCGGCATCGAAGACGCGTCGGTGACGTCGCTGACCGCCGAGCTGGGTCGCCGGGTGACCGTGGCCGACGCCCTGCCGCTCGTCGAGGAGCGGCTCGGCGACCTCGCCAGCGCTGCCAGCGCTGTCGGCCCTGCCAGCTATGCCAGTGCGACCAGCACGACCTCGCCACGCTCCGCCGCCGTGCGGTAGAACGCCACCAGCCGCTCGTACGCAGGGGCGAGCTCACCGGCCAGCACCCCGTCCTCGTCCCACTCCTCCGGGTAGACACCGAGCCCGTTCATCCGGTCGGGTTCGAAGCGGTCGGCGAGCAGCTCGAAGGGCGTGCCGTCCAGGTGCGCGGCCACCGCCTCCACCTCGCCGGGTACCAGGTAGCGGACCGGGCCGAAGCCGACGTCGTCGCCGATCTCCTGGCCCCCGAGCACCGCCTGCGCCGCGACGGTGTCCTCCTCCCCCTCGACCAGCAGGTAGTGGATGCCGTGCCACATGTTGTCGAGGTCGATGACCTCGGGGTCGGCGCCGTCGAGCAGCTCGTCGTCCTCGGCGAAGACCAGCTCGCCGGCGATCGACGGGTCGTCGAGGATGTCACCGAGCCGGGCGGCCGGGATCCGCCGGTACGCGATCCGCATGCTCACGTGCGCCAGCCTAGGGTGCCGGCTGGGACGCATATGCTGTACGGGTGACCGTCGCGCCCGAAGGCCGCCGCATGCTGCGGCTCGAGGTACGCAACGCAGCCGTTCCCGTGGAGAAGAAGCCGCCGTGGATCCGCACCCGGCTGCGCACCGGGCCGGAGTACACCGAGCTGAAGGCGCTGGTGAAGCGCGAGGGCCTGCACACCGTCTGCGAAGCGGCCGGCTGCCCGAACATCTACGAGTGCTGGGAAGACCGCGAGGCGACGTTCCTGATCGGCGGCGACCAGTGCACGCGGCGCTGCGACTTCTGCCAGATCGACACCGGCAAGCCGGCTGAGCTGGACCGTGACGAGCCGCGTCGAGTCGCTGAGAGCGTCCGGACGATGAACCTGCGCTACGCGACCATCACCGGAGTGGCCCGCGACGACCAGCCCGACGGTGGGGCCTGGCTCTATGCCGAGACCGTCCGTCAGATCCACGAACAGAATCCCGGCACCGGCGTCGAGTTGCTGGCCCCGGACTTCAACGGCATCCCCGAACTGCTCAACCAAGTATTCGACGCCCGCCCCGAGGTCTTCGCGCACAACGTCGAGACCGTCCCCCGGATCTTCAAGAC
>DAIPJR010000014.1:0-15110 GCA_036770165.1 Actinomycetes bacterium
AGAGCTACGCGCTCTACCCGCACATGACGGTGTACAAGAACCTCGCCTTCCCGTTGCGGGAGCGGCACGTCCCCCGCGTCCGGCGGGACGCGGAGGGCCGTCGCGTCGCGGAGATGCTCGAGCTGACACCGCTGCTGCGGCGGCGTCCCGGCCAGCTGTCCGGAGGGCAGCGGCAGCGGGTCGCGATGGGCCGCGCGCTCGTACGCGAGCCGATGGCCTTCCTGCTCGACGAACCGCTGAGCAACCTGGACGCGAAGCTCCGTACCCAGATGCGAGCCGAGATCGCCGAGGTGCACCGTCGGCTGGGGATCACCAGCATCTACGTCACCCACGACCAGGTCGAGGCGATGACCCTGGGCGAGCGGATCGTGGTGATGCGCGACGGACGCCTGCAGCAGGCGGGGACGCCGGCCGAGGTGTACGAGAACCCGGTGAACCTGTTCGTCGCGGGGTTCCTCGGCACGCCGAGCATGAACCAGGTGTCGGGTCGCGTGAGCCGGGGACTGCTGGTCGCCGGCTCGTTGCGCCTGCTGGTGCCGGGCGCCCCTGACGGCGACGTGGTCCTCGGGGTCCGGCCGGAGGGCCTCAGCCCGGCCTCCGTGGACGACGACGGGCTCTGCCTTGACGTCCTGGTCTCGCACGTGGAAGCCCTGGGCAACGAGAACCTCGTGCACGCGCGGGTGACCGGAGCGGAAGAGTCGGCCAAGCCTCTGGTGTTCCGGTCGCCGCCCCGGTTCAGTCCGCGCGGCGGCGACCAGGTACGGGTCCGGGTCGATCCCTCCCAGCTGCTGCTCTTCGAGCAGGAGACCGAGCTGCGAGTCACGCTCGCCGGACCTGTCGTGGCTGCCGACGAGCGCCACGTCGTGGCCTAGCGCCACGTGGACCGCTACGACCTCGTCGTCCTCGGGGACGCGAACCCTGACCTCATCGTTCGCGGCGCCCCGGAGCTGCTCACGTTCGGCCAGGCCGAGCGGGAGGTCTCCGGTGCGGGCCTGACCCTCGGGGGCAGCGGTGCGCTCATGGCCTCTGCCGCGGCCCGGCTGGGGCTGCACGTCGCCTTGGTCGGACTGGTCGGCGACGACCGAGCAGCCGACGTCACGCTCGCCATGCTCAGCGACGCCGGCGTCGACGTCTCGGCCGTACGCCGGGACCCGGACCTGAGTACCGCGATGACCGTGGTGTTCGTCCGGCCCGACGGCGACAGGGCCATCCTGACGTTCCCGGGGTCCCTGCCGGCGTTCGGCGCCGAGCACGTGGACGGGTCCCTGCTGGCTCGTACCCGGCACGTCCACGCCGCGGCTCTGTTCCTCCAACCTCGCCTGGCGGCGGCGCTCCCGTCCCTCCTGCAGGCAGCGCGTCGGGGCGGCGCGACGACGAGCCTCGACACCAACGACGACCCGACGGGGACGTGGGTCCTCGACCGTCCGTCGCTGCTGGGTGCCGTGGACTACCTGCTGCCCAACGACCGAGAAGCGTCGGCCCTCGCCTTCGGACCGATGTCGAACGACGCGGACCCGCTGCCGGCCGCGCGCCTGCTCGCGTCGTTCGGACCGACGGTCGTCGTCAAGCGCGGATCAGCCGGCGCGAGTGCCGTAGTCCCCGGCCACGACCGGATGCAGGTCCTTCGGGCCCGGCTCGCGGACCCGAGCGGGCTGGGGGGTCTCGTCGACACGGTGGGAGCGGGCGACGCGTTCGACGCAGGCCTCGTCGCCGGCCTGTCGCAGGGCCTTGATCTGCGCGGCGCCTTGCGCATGGCCGTCGCAGTCGGCACGCTGTCCACGCGCGGCGCCGGAGGATCGGAGGGCCAACCCGACGCCGCTCGAGCTGCTCGCCTCGCGGAGCATGTGATCATCGACGAGGAGGAGTGAGCATGCGTCAAGAAGACCGCCTCGGACTGATCCTCGAGCGACTGAACGCCCGCGGAACCGTCGGTGTCACCGACCTGGCCGCCGAGCTCGGAGTTTCGGTCGCGTCCGTACGGCGGGATCTGCAGCTGCTCGAGGACCAGCACCTGCTCAGCCGTACGCACGGCGGCGCGGTGTCGAGCGGCGTCCTCTACGAGCTCCCGATGCGCTACCGGGGCGGGCGCAACCAGGAGGAGAAGCGGCTCGTCGCACACGCCGCGGCCGCCCTGGTCACCGACGGCGTGCGGTCCGTGGCGTTGAGCGGGGGCACCACGACCACCGAGGTCGCGCGAGTCCTCGCGACGCGGTCCGGGCTGAAGGTCGTCACCAACGCCATCAACATCGCCTCCGAGCTGGCGCCGCGCCCGCAGATCAGCCTCGTGGTGTGCGGCGGGACCGCGCGGCCGGAGTCGCACGAGCTGGTGGGGCCGATCGCCGAGCTGACGCTGGCTCGCCTCAACGTCGACATCGCCTTCGTCGGCGTCGACGGGATCAGCGCCGCAGCGGGTCTGACCACGCACCACGAGGTCGAGGCCGCCACCAACCGCGCGATGATCCACACCGCAGCGCGCGTGGTGGTGGTCGCCGACGGGTCGAAGATCGGGCAGCGCGCGTTCGCGCAGATCGCCGCGCTGGACCAGATCAGCGATCTCATCACCGCGGGAGCGGCCGACCCCGACGAGTGCCGGCGCATCCAGGACGCAGGTGTGCGCGTCGTCGTCGTCGGACCCGGGTCCGGCTCAGAGGGCTAGCTGCACCCGAAGCGGTTCAGGTAGCAGGTCACCGTGCGCTGCGACCAGCTCGTTGCACAGCTGCCAGATGTGGTCGACGGTCAGCGTCGCTGCCGTGTGCGGGTCGAGCATCGCCGCGTTCCGCAGCAAGCGGGGGTCGCCCTCGGTGGCGGCCCGTACCGTCAGGTCGACGACGTTGAGGAACTGCCGGTTCAGCGCGGCCAGCTGTGGTGGCAGCGCGCCGACCCGCAGGGGCTGCACTCCGAACCGGTCCACGAGTGCCGGTACCTCGACCCCCGCGCCTCGGGGCAGGTCGTCGATCAGGCCGTCGTTGACGGTCGTCACCTGGATCCGGCGCAGCGTGCCCGTGGCCAGGCTGTGCACGACCTGCGGCGCGTACTCGACCGCATCGTTGTTCCCCTCGACGTACTCACCCCGGGCCAGCTGCTCCCGCAGCTCCTCGTACTCGCGCAGGTTGCCGGCCGAGATCCCCACGTAGTCGCGGACGGGGATGCGCAGGCGCTCCACCTCTGACGGCCGGTCGAGGTACCAGGGCACGTACTCGCTGGAGTGCTCGGAGGTCTCGGTCGGGTAGAACCCCAGCCGGCGGTACATGTCGACCCGCACCCGGCGCCGCAGCTCAGGGTCGGCGGCGATCCGCTCGTCCAGCAACGGGTACAGGCTCTGCCCGGCGCGCTCCCACCGCAGCACCCAGGCCTGGTGGTTGACCCCGGCGCTCAGGAAGTCGACCTCGTCGAACGGCACCCCGACCAGCTCGCAGAGGTCGTGCACCGTCCAGTGCACCGAGTGACACATCCCGGCCACCTTGACCTGCGGTGCGACGGCGGCCAGGTACTGGATGTTCATCGCCATCGGGTTCGTGTAGTTGAGCAGCCACGCGCCGGGAGCGACGGCCGACATGTCGGCGGCGATGCCGGACAGCACGGGGAAAGTGCGGAGGGCGCGGAAGATGCCCCCGACGCCCAGGGTGTCGCCGATCGTCTGGCTCAGGCCGTGCCGTTCGGGGATGTCGAAGTCGCGCATCGTCGACGCGTGGCCGCCGACGGCGATCATGTTCACCACGGCGTCAGCCCCCTCGAGCGCCGTGCGGCGGTCGAGCGACGAACGGATGACCGGGTGCGCGGCATGCCGGTCCGCCGCGAGGCGCGCGACCTGCTCGGCCGTCGACAGCCGATCCGCATCGATGTCGTGGAGCGAGAGCTCGATCTCGCGCAGCTCGGGGAACGAGAACAGGTCCCGCACGAGGTCACGCGTGAACTCGACGGATCCGGCGCCGACGAACGCTACTCGGAACATGGCGCGAATCGTAGCAGTTCGCTCACAAACGCTCAGGATATCTGCGTGATCACCGCCGCTCTCCCGTTCTGCGCGGAATGCTTCAGATCTGTCGCCACGTCCGGGCTCCGCGGCCGACAGCCTCGCTGTCAGCCGGTGGGCTCGCTCGATCGATGGCGCTTCTCCGCTCGACCCCACAGTCCCAGAACTGTCAGCGTGCCCACCACGAAGGGCAATGAGGTCCCGTGAGCGCCGTGCCGGGTCACGTCGATGATCAGTCCCGCTACGACCAAGATGCTGCAGACCCCGAGTGCCCGAACGGGCGTGGGGAGTCGCCAGAAAGCTGCTGCCAGACGCGCCATCACGACCTCCTCCTTCGATCAGTTGTGGCAGTACTGGCCGTTGTTGGGCGAGATGCCGATCGGGACGATTGAGGGCGGAATGCCGGTGAACTTGATGCCGATGCACTGGTTGTGGCCAGCCGCATAGTTGAACTGATCGATGGCATATGAGCCGACGACTGCTCCGATCGCGGCACAGACCACTGCGCCCACTCCGCCGATGGGCACACATGCCACGGCGAACGCGCCCGCGATCGCGGCGGTCGATGCGTTCTGGTAGCGGGAGACCTGAGCATCGATGGATCGAGTCGTGCCGCGGTAGATGTAGAGAGTGCAGGTGACCCAGCCGCAGTTGATGCCCGCTCCGCCCGCCCGGGACACACCCTCGGCGGTCCCACCGGTTCGCAGACCAGAACCGACAACGAGCCAGCCATCACCGCTGGCTACCACGGCACTGGGCGTGACGGCTACCAAGGGGGTCGGCGTTGCTTCGGCCGCCGTCGCAGTCCCTCCCAACAAGGCGGCGGCAATGACGCTTGCGGCAACGAGGCGGACTGCGCGGTAGCTCAAGTTGGGCTCCTGACAGGGCGTGAAGCACCGCGGTGGCGCAACACGGACCGTACCAAATACGCCCCAGGACGATCAAGCCAACTTGGAACCTGCGGGGCTCTCGTACGAGAGCCCCCCGCGGAATCACGACCGTTCGGCGCGGCCCGCTTCACCCATCGAGTGGGGGTGGTGTTGCCGCGTAGACCGCTTCCGGACCGTCCACCGCCCCCAACACCACGGGTGAAGCGCGGTCGGGTCGGTCAGAGGCCGAAGGCGGCGCGCATCGGGCTCGCGCCGGGGACCAGGGTGCCTTGCAGGCCAAGGAGCTCCTCGGTGGTACGGAGCAGCGAGAGGTGCGTGAACGCGGATGTCGCGACCGTGCCGGCACGGATCGACGGGGCGACGGCCACGAGCCCGACGTGGTTGCGGTGCGCCTTGTCGTCCTCGTCCCAGGTCACGAAGACGGCGGTCTCGCCGCTGCCGTACGCGGGGCTGTCGAGGATGGCCGTCATCCACTGCGACAGCCAGTGGTCGCCGTCCTCGACGTCGCAGTCGTGCGTGTCGTTGCACAAGTTCGGGACGACGAGCACGAACGAGGGGAGGGTGTCGGCGGCCAGGGCGGTCGAGAGAGCCCCAGCCGACACGGTGCCCAGCGGCACGTCGTCGAGCGGACAGCTGGCCGCCAGGTCGGTGTAGTACAGCGCCGGGTTGTGCTTCGTCGCGTACTTCCCCGAGCTGGTCGCGTCGCACGCCGCCGGCAT
This sequence comes from Actinomycetes bacterium, assembly GCA_036770165.1. GTDB lineage: Bacteria > Actinomycetota > Actinomycetes > Prado026 > Prado026 > JANYIP01. The sequence goes on from DAIPJR010000014.1 coordinate 5,583, forward strand.
CGACTCCGCGTAGGTCGCCCACGTACCTCCCGAGGCGGCGACCTCGGAGAAGATCGACGGGCCAGGCAGCGGATGCTCCGACGGGGCGCCGTCGTCGGTGACGCCGTGCGTGCTGCCCGACGTGAGCGCCAGGTAGTTGGGCAGCGACGGGTGGGTGATGGCGTGGTAGTCGCTGGCGGTCCCGCACCGGCTGGCGAGGTGGTTGACGTACGGCGCGTCTGACGATCCCAGCACGGACCGCTCCGCCTTGTTCTCCATGACGATCCAGATGACGTGGCGGTAGTGCAGAGGTGGGGCCGCGCCGATGCACGGCGCGGCCGCAGCGGTCGTCGGTGCGGTCGTACCACTGGGGGTCGCCCCGGTCGAGGTCCCCGACGGCGACGCGGACCCGACCGGCGTGGGCGACGTCGCGATGCTCGCGGCCGAGCAGCCAGCAAGCGCCAGGGCGGTGATCGCGGCAGCGGCCGACAATGCAGCGGGGGTACGCACAGCCGCCACGGGGCTACCCGAGGCCGTCGAGCGAGGCAGCGGTCGTCTGCTCCGTCGTCGTCATCCCGCGAGGATATGCGTGGCAGGGCGGCATCGGAGAAGGGACTGCCGCAGGCGGCTTGGTCGCCTATCCTGCAAGCGATCAAGACGTGGGCTGCGCTTCCACCCGTTCACACCGACGCGGGTCGCCGACTCGCGTACCGGGCTCGGTGCCCCGCAAGCCCTGGGGCCGCAGACCACGGTCACGGTGACACCACCGTCGGCCCTGATCAACGCTCTGACCTCGGCGGTGCAGCTGAACGTCACCGCCGTGGCCGCGAGCGCCAGCACCGTCGTCACGGTGTGGCCGGCTGGCCTGGGCAAGCCGTTGGCCAGCAACCTGAACGTCCCGGCCGGCGCGGCCCTGGCAGCCGCGGTCGTCTCGGGTGTCGGTCCGGCGGGAGCGTTCGACGTCTACAACGACGTGGGCACGGTGAACATCGTCGCCGACATGGTCGGCATCTTCGAGGCCTGGCCGTCGCCACCGGCGGTCGCCGGTCAGGCAGCACCGCCGACGCCAACGGCCGCCGCGCTCGCTGGACGAATCAGGCCAGCTCTTCCTCGAGGGTGAGGTCGAGGACGTGCTCGAGCTCCGCCTCGGTCGCCGCGTCGACTCCAGCCAGCCCGGACTGCCACTTCTCCTCGATGTGCCCGAAGTGCCAGAACGCGAGCGCCACCACCCACGTCACGACGAACAGGCCGACGATCGCGAAGCCGACGACGTTCAGGTCGAGGCTGGCGATCCAGGCCACGGGACCATGGTCGATACCCAGCTGCTGGGCGACGATGGAGAGGACCTCGATCAGCCCGATGATCAGCGCGACGGCGACGCTGAGCGCCGTGATCGTGATGTTGTAGTAGACCTTGCGCACCGGCTTCGAGAACGCCCAGCCGTACGCGAAGTTCATGAAGCACCCGTCCATCGCGTCGAACAGGCTCATGCCGGCGGCGAAGAGGATCGGCAGCGTCAAGATCGCGTACCAGGGCAGCGAGAACGCGGCGGCGCCACCGGCGAGGACCAGGAGGGAGACCTCCGTGGCGGTGTCGAAGCCGAGGCCGAACAGCAGCCCGACCGGGTACATGTGCCAGGACTTCGTGACGGCCCTGGTGGCGCGCCCGAGGAACCGGTTGAGGAAACCGCGCTTGCTCAGGTAGTCGTCCAGCTCGGCCTCGTCGTACATGCCCCGACGCATCGCCCGGAACACGCCGAGGATCTGCCGCAGCACGACGAGGTTGAGCACCCCGATGATCAGCAGGAAGAACCCGGAGACGGCGGTCCCGACGAGGCCTGTGACGCTGTGCAGGCTGGAGGAACCGTTCTGGACCTGGCCGGCGAGGGCGCGCACGCCGGCCGCAAGGAGGATGCAGAGGAAGAACACGACGGACGAGTGCCCGAGGGAGAACCAGAAGCCCACGGACACCGGGCGCTTCCCGTCGGCCATCAGCTTGCGGGTGGTGTTGTCGATGGCCGCGATGTGATCGGCGTCGAAGGCGTGGCGCATGCCGAGGGAGTAGGCGGTGAGCCCGAGACCGACGCCGAAGACCTGGGTGGAGCTGATCCGGTAGTGGTGCGGTGCGACGACCCAGACGAGCGTGCCCCAACCGACGATCGTGAGGCCGACGACCACGACCGTCATCATGATGACGGCCGCCCACTCGCCCCGGGTCAGCGCGTAGCGGATCCGGCGAAGCCGCGAGCCGATCGGCTGGGCGTCCAGGGCAGTCATCGGTGGACCTCGCTACGAATGAGGGGGACGAGCATGTCTACGGACCGCCTTCCCGCAGGCTAGGCGCCATGCGCTACTTGTTGCAACTTCGTTGCAACAAGCGGGGGCGGATTGCTCCGGTGGGCACAATCTTGTGGGCGGGCGCGGACTTCCGCATCTCGAGCGCTCTGCCGTCACGACCAGTGCGCCGGCCGATCGGCATCGGCCGGCAGCCGCGTCGCCGCGTCGCCGCGTGCCGAGTCGAGCTGCGACCGAGTGAGGAAGATCGTCCCGGTGAGGTCGGCTCCACGCAGGTCGGCGCCCCGGACGTCGGCGCCGGTCACGTCGGCCAGCCCGAGGTCCGCACCCCGAAGGTCGGCCCCGACCAGCAGTGCGCCCCGAAGGCTGGCGCCCACCAGGTCGACCCGGCGAAGATCCGCCCCCACGAGGTCCGCCCCGCGGTAGTCCGGCCTGGGCGTCCCGTCGCGGACGAGCTCGCTGACGTCGACCAGGAGGGCATTGACCTCGCGCCGGTGCGCGTCGACGTCGAGTGCCAGGAGGTCGTCGGCGGGCAGGTCGGTCAGGCGCCACGTCTCGTCGAGGGCGCGCTGTAGGTCGGCCCGGAGCGGCTCGCCGGCCTCGACCGTCCCTGCGGCCAACCTCAGCTCCACCAACCTCAGCTCCACCAACCTGAGCCCCTCGGTGACGTACCAGAGCAGCTCGTGCAACCGCCGCACCACTGCGAAGGCGGCGAACATCGGTGCGGCCGTGCCGGTGTCGCTCCGCCAGTCCCGGCCGTGGAACGTGACCTGCGTGACGTGCTGCCCCGCACCGAAGCAGTCGTACGCGGCACAGCCCGGGAAACCGCTCGGTCGCAGCCGGTCGTGGATGCCGCACCGGTCGTCGGCCTGCAGGTTCGGGCACGGCGTACCGGCCGCCTTGTCGATCCCGAAGTCAGCCGAGGCCGCGAAGGCGGTTGCCACGCAGCACAGCGCGAGGCAGCGGGAGCAGTCCGCCTGGAGGCGGGGGTCGCTCGGCACGATCTGGACCCTAACGGCGTGCGATAGCGTCCTCCATCGCCATGAGCCACGGCCCCGTCGACGAGCCGCCCGAACAGCCGCCCGAGCAGCCGTCCGACGCGTCGACCAGGCGCCTCCTCTCGCTCGCGGCCTCGGCCTTCGTGGTGCTCGCCGCCGAGCCGCTGTACGTCCTCGTCGACACCGCGGTGGTCGGCCACCTCGGCTCGGTGCCGCTGGCCGGCCTCGGCATCGGGGCCGCGCTCCTCACCCTCGTCGTCATCGTGGGCACGTTCGTCGAGTACGGCACGACCGGCCGCGCTGCCCGCTGGTACGGAGCCGGTGACCGCGCGGCCGCCGTCAACGAGGGGGTGCAGGCGTCGTGGCTCGCGGTGGTCCTGGGCGTGGCGGTGGTCGGCGTCGCGGAAGCCTTCGCACATCCCCTCACCCTTGTGCTCGCCGGCGGCAACGGCGAGACGCAGCGGGCCGCCGAGACGTGGTTCCGCATCGCGGTCCTCGGCGTCCCTGGCATCCTGCTCGTCCTCGCCGGCAACGGCTGGATGCGAGGCGTCCAGGAGACCAGAGCACCGGTACGGATCGTGCTGCTGGCCAACGGGCTCTCGGCCGTGGCCTCACCCCTGCTCGTCTACCCGGCCGGCCTCGGGCTGAACGGGTCGGCCGTAGCCAACGTCGGCGCGCAGGTGGTCGGCTCCGCGCTCTTCCTGCGGGCGCTGCACCGGGAGGCGACCCGTGGCGTCCGTCCGCAGCGTGACGTCCTGCGCCAGCAGCTGGTCGTCGGCCGCGACCTGATCCTGCGGCAGGTGGGCTTCCAGGTCGCGTTCCTCAGCGCGGCCGGGGTGGCGTCCCGGATGGGGACCGCGCAGATCGCCGCGCACCAGATCGGCCTCCAGCTGTGGGAGCTCACCGCCCTGCTGCTCGACTCGTTCGCGATCGCCGCGCAGTCGCTCGTCGGGGCAGCGCTCGGTGGCGCGGATCCTGCCGTGGCTCGCTCGACGGCCTGGCAGGTGGCCAGGTACGGGCTGTGGGCGGGCGTCGCCTTCGCCGTGGTCTTCGCGGCCGGCTCGGAGGTGATCCCCGCGGCGTTCACGTCGTCGGAGGAGGTACGGCACCAGGCGCACCTGCTGTGGCCGTGGTTCGTCGGGATGCTGCCCTTCGCTGGGGTCGTCTTCGCTCTCGATGGCGTCCTCATCGGCGCCGGCGACGTGGCGTTCCTCCGGACGATCACCCTGGTCGCCGCGGTGGGCGCCTTCGCACCGCTGAACCTCGCCGCGCTGCACTGGGGATGGGGCATCGGCGGCGTGTGGGCGGGTCTGGCCGCGTTCATCGGGGTGCGCTTCGTCGGCATGGTCCTGCGGACCCGCGGCGGCCGCTGGGCCGTCGTCGGCCCGGTCAGCTGAGCAGCCGCTCGAGCGCCCCCTCCGCCTCGGCGATGGCGGTAGCAGTCTCGGTGACGGCGGCGTCGGCCTCGTCCCGGACCCGCTCGGCCTCCTGCAGCTGCTCCACGCGCTCGGCGAGCTCTTGCTCGGCCACATCGACCGCTTCCTGTGCTCTGCGGGCCCGCTCCGCGGCCGCCTCCGCCGTCGACTCGGCGTGGGCGCCCTGCAGCCGTGCCTGAGCGAGGTCGCGTTCGGCCTCGTCGACCCTCGGGTCCGACTTGGCTACCGGCTTGCCCACCGGCACGGCCACCGGCTTCGGGGACGACTTGGCCTTCGGCCGGGCCGTCGTTGTCGCCGGCCCGAGGCCGGGGCCGCCGAACCCGCTGTACGACAGGCCCTTGGCCAGTCGCCCGGCGACCAGCTGGTCCGAGGCGTCCTGGTCGGCGACAGCGGCCGTGAGTGTCGACTCCAGCTCCTGGACGGCCGGCCCTCCGACGGCGGTTCCCTGCTCGGCAGCGCTGGCTCGAGCGAGGCCCACCAGCTCGGTCACCAGCTGGTGCCGTTCCTTCCCGTACGTACGGAGGGCCTCGACGTCGAGCGTGGCCTGCGCCGCGCGCATCGCGACGCCGAGCTGCACGAGCCGGCCGACATCGGTGGCGTGCCGGTGCGCGAGCAGGTTCGCCAGCCAGGCCCCGGCGCTGGGGCGTCGCAGCTTGCCGATGGTCCCGGCGAGGATCCGGTCGCCGGACTGCTGGGCCTCGCGCGCGGCGGCGTCACGCAGCCGGACGAAGTCGTCCGGCGGCGCCGCGTACAGCCCGTCAGCCACCTCGTCGAGATCCATGCGCCAGGTTAGAACGGGGCGGACGCGGCGGGTCGTGAAACCCGTGCCCAGCACGCGCTGACTGATCAGTCAGGAAACCAGCGCGAAGTGGGGACGGGCGACCGCTTCGGGCAGTACGTTCCGAGGCGACGGAACGCCCGACCCTGGAAGAGGGACGTCATGGCCAGCCGAAGCCGCTCCTCGCTCAGCCTGGTGGCCCTGGCCGCCGCGCTCACGATCCTCGCCGCCCTGGCCGATCCCGCCAGCGGTGCGGGGACCTCGGCCGCGTCGTCCGTGACGCCCGCCGGGACCAACCTGCTCGTCAACGGCGGCGCCGAGGTCGGCCTCGGGTCGCGGCTCGGCTACGACGAGGTGATCGTCCCCGGCTGGCAGGTCGCGCAGGGCCTGCCGACGGTGGCCCGCTACGGCGCGAAGGGCGGCGACTTCCCGGATGCGGCGACGCCCGGGCCCGCCGACCGTGGCGGCAACGTGTTCGAAGGCGGCGCCGGTGGAACCGGGGTGCTGACCCAGGTGGTGCCGCTGCGCCAGCCAGGTGGGGCGGCGATGACCGCGGGCACGCGGTACACGTTCGACGGCTGGCTCGGCGGGCTCGCGGCGTCGAAGGACAACTCCTCGGTGCGGCTGACCTTCCGCGGCACGGGCGGGTCCGCGCTGTCGGTCGTCACGATCGGCCCGGTCACGCACAAGACGCGTGGCAACGTCACCGAGTTCGTCCACAAGGCCCGTACGGGGAGCATCCCGGCGGGCACCGTCGACGTCCTCGTCTCGCTCGTGCTGACCACCCCGGCGACCAACTACGACGGCTGGAACGGCAGCGTGCCCGGCTACAACCAGGCCTTCGCCGACAACCTCACGCTCAGCGTCGGGGCGCCGGTCCAGGCTGCGGCGCCGCTGGTCCCACCGACGACCGCGGTCCCCTCGTACGACCACGTCTTCCTGGTCATGATGGAGAACCAGGACCGCGACTCGATCATCGGCAACACCAGGCAGGCGCCGTACCTGAACAGCTTGCTGAGCAAGGGAACCTCGCTCTCCAGCATGTATGCCGAGGTGCACCCGAGCGACCCGAACTACCTGGCGCTCTCGGCCGGGACCACGTTCAGCGTGATGGGCAACCCCATCGAGACGAACCCCGCCTACACCCTGGACGCCCCCAACATCGGCGACCTGGTCGACGCAGCGGGCAAGACCTGGCGCGCGTACTACCAGAGCGCGAACGGGGCCTGCGACAACACCGTCCACGATCCGTACTACAACGACGACCTGCCGTTCCTGTTCTTCAAGGACATCAAGGACGACCCGGCCCGCTGCACGAGCCATCTGCTACCGCTGCCCCAGATGTCGGTCGACCTGCGGTCGGCCGCCACCACGCCGGCCTTCTCGTGGTGGGGAGCCGACGACTGCTACGACATGGAGGGGTGCGGGATCAAGGCGGGCGACACGTTCCTGAAGCAGACGATCGGTAGCATCCTCGCCTCGCCGGCCTGGAAGACCCAGCGCTCCCTGCTCGTGGTCACGTTCGACGAGGACGGGTACGACCTCGAGCGCCCGGCCCAGCTGGTGCCCACGATCGTCCTTGCCTCCCAGGGGGTCCGGGCCGGCGCCGTGGTCGCGACGAGGTACGACCACTACAACCTGCTGCGCACGATCGAGGGCGTCCTCGGCCTCGGTACCCTCACGGCGAACGACCGGTACGCCGAGCCGATGGCCGACCTCTTCCACTGAGCGTCGCTGTCGGCGTCGTGTCAGACCGGGCCGGGGCCAGAGGCCCCGCCCGGTCTGACAGGATCGACGGATGAGCGCACGGTCCATCGGTCTGACCCCAGAGCTGAACGCCTACGTCACGGCCCACTCGATGCCCGCCGACGAGGTCCTGACCGACCTCGCGACGGAGACCCTCCGACTCGGGGCCCAGGCCGACATGCAGATCGCGCCCGAGGAGGGCGCATTCCTCACCGTCATGGCCCGTCTGGTGGGCGCGCGGTCCGCGGTCGAGGTGGGCACGTTCACCGGGTACTCGTCGATCTGCATCGCCCGCGGCCTGCAGGACGGCGGGCGGCTGCTGTGCTGCGACGTGAGCGAGGAGTGGACGGCGGTGGCCCGCCGGTACTGGGAGCGGGCCGGTCTCGACGGCTGCGTGGACCTCGTCGTGGCCCCGGCGATCGAGACGCTGCGCGCCCTGCCCCGCGACTCCACGATCGACCTCGCGTTCATCGACGCGGACAAGGTCGGCTACCTCGGGTACTGGGAGGAGCTCGTCCCTCGGATGCGTACCGGCGGGGGGCTGCTGGTGGACAACGTGCTCCGCGGCGGCACGGTGGTGGACGCCGAGGTCGACGAGGCCACGGCCGCGATGCGTGACTTCAACGCCCACGTCGTGAAGGACGTACGCGTCGACGTCGTGATGCTGCCGCTCGCCGACGGGGTCACGGTCGCGGTCCGCCGCTAGCGCAGGACCTCAGGACCTCAGGACGTCGGGCCGTACCGCTCGACGCGTACGGAGGCGGCGGCAACGCCGAGCTCGACCAGCAGCTGGGACGCGTGCTCCGCGAAGCCGGCCGACCCGCAGACGTACGACGTCGCGTCCGGCAGCAGCAGCGGGCGCAACGTGTCCGCGTCGATGCGCCCGGCGGCGCGAGGCCACCCGGCCGGGGTGACCCGGGTGTAGACGACCGTGGTCTCCTCCCCGTACTCGCCCGCGAACGGAAGGTCGGCCGGGCTGCGTACGGAGACGACCAGGTGCAGCGGTACGTCGAGGCCGGCCGCGCGCCGGTGCCGGAGCATGGACACCAGCGGCACGACCCCGGAACCGCCGCCGACGAGGAACGCGGGAGCGCGGCCGTTCCAGACGAACCACCCGCCGAACGGTCCGCGCACCTCGAGCGGGTCGCCGACGCGGACGTCCTCGTGCAGGTAGCCGGACACCTCGCCGTCGTCCAGCCGCTCGACCATCAGCTCGATCTCGCTGCCGTCGCCCGGCGCTGACGCGATGCTGTACGAGCGCGAGGCGGTGTAGCCGTCGGGCGCCGTGAGCCGTACGACCACGTGCTGGCCTGGTACGTGCGGGCGTCCTGCGGGCAGCGCCAGCCGGAACGTCGACATCCGCGCCGTCTCCTGATGGATCGCGAGGACGGTCGCCTGCTGCCACTCCTGCCGGGCGCCACCCGGCGGTGCCTGGCGCGTCACCGGGCCGATGCTGGGCAGCGCGGGGAGCGCGGGGTCAGTCACCCGTGTACCGCTGCTCGAGCCAGGGGTCGCCGCGGTCGTGGTAGCCGCGCGTCTCCCAGAAGCCGGGCTCGTCGTGGTCCAGCAGTCGCAGCCCGCCCACCCACTTGGCCGACTTCCAGAAGTACAGGTGGGGGACCAGCAGCCGGGCCGGCCCGCCGTGCTCGACCGGCAGCGGCCGCCCCTCGTGCTCCCACACGACCCAGGCCTTCCCGCCGGTCACGTCGGCCAAGGGCAGGTTGGTCGTGTAGCCGGTATGGCTCCAGGCGACGACATGGGTGGCCTCTGGCGTCACGTCGACCGCGCCGAGCAGCGCGTCGACGGAGACGCCGCGGAACGACGTACCCAGCTTGGACCACGTGGTGACGCAGTGGATGTCGCCGTCGTAGCGGGAGCCCGGCAGCTGCTGGATCTCGGCCCACGTCCAGGTCTTGGGCTCGGCCACCAGCCCGTCGACGCGGAAGGTCCACGTGGCCGTGTCGAGGCGGGGCGTCACCTCGGCGGTGAGCACGGGGAACGACGTCCCCGTGTCGTACTGCCCCGGCGGGAGGCGCGGGTCTCGGGGAGCTCGCGTCCCCGGTCGATGGAACGGCATGCGACCAGCCTAGGCGCGGACCGACTGGGGAAAGGTGAAGACCACGTCGGGGTCGATGGCGGCCTTGATCGACTGCAGCCGGGCGTAGTTGCCACCCCAGTAGGCCTGCTCCCAGCCGGTCAGCGCGGCGTCGCAGTAGTTCACGTAGGCGCCGTCGCCGAGGTACGGCGTCATCCGTGTGCGCATCCCGCGGGCGACGGCGTCGAACCGTGCCCCGGGC
>DAIPJR010000172.1:0-1184 GCA_036770165.1 Actinomycetes bacterium
GCACCGTCGGACACCTGCCGCTCGAGTCGGTCCAACCGCGCCCCGTGGCCGGTCGTTCCGTCGTCGGCGGCCGGCAGGAGCAGCCGTGCGCAGAGCAGCTCGAGGTGCAAGCGCGGCGAGGTCGCGCCCGTCATCTCGGACAGCGCGGCGTTGACCAGGTCCGCCGCCCGCGAGAGCTCGCCCATCCCGAGGTGCGCCGCCTGGGTGCGCATCCGGGCCAGCTGGTCGGCCGGGACGGCACTCAGCGTGGCGTCGGCGGCGTCTCCCGAGGCCGCGATGACGATCAGGTCGCGCAAGCGCTCGAGCAGGTCCTCGACGAACCGGCGGGGCTCGTGACCGCTCGCGATGACCCGGTCGACGACCCGGAACACGCTCGCGCCGTCGCGGGCCGCGAGCGCGTCGACGGTGTCGTCCAGCAGGGTCGCGTGGGTGTAACCGAGGAGCGCGACGGCCCGCTCGTAGTCCACGCCGGTGTCGTCTGCGCCGGCCACGAGCTGGTCCAGCACCGAGAGCGAGTCGCGAACGGATCCGGCACCGGCACGCACGACGAGCGGGAGGACCCCCGGACCGATCGGCACCCCCTCCTTCGCGCAGATCTCCTCGAGGTAGGTCTGCAGGATCTCCGGCGGCACCAGGCGGAACGGGTAGTGGTGGGTGCGCGAGCGGATCGTGCCGATCACCTTGTCCGGCTCCGTCGTCGCGAAGATGAACTTCACGTGCGGCGGCGGCTCCTCGACGATCTTGAGCAGGGCGTTGAAGCCCTGCGTGGTGACCATGTGGGCCTCGTCCAGGATGAAGATCTTGAACCGGTCCCGCGCCGGGGCGTACGCGGCCCGCTCGCGCAGATCCCGCGCGTCGTCGACGCCGTTGTGGCTGGCCGCGTCGATCTCCACCACGTCCAGGCTGCCGCCACCACCACGAGCGAGGTCGAGGCACGAGTCGCACCGGCCGCACGGGGTGTCCGTCGGCCACTCGACGCAGTTCAGGCAGCGGGCCAGGATGCGCGCCGACGTCGTCTTGCCGCAGCCGCGCGGGCCGGAGAACAGGTAGGCGTGGGTGACCCGGTCGGCGCGCAGCGCTTGCTGCAGCGGCTCGGTGACGTGGCTCTGCCCGATGACCTCGGCGAAGGTGTCGGGGCGGTAGCGGCGGTACAGGGCTTGGGTCACGTGTAGACGATAGACGGC
>DAIPJR010000172.1:1284-4899 GCA_036770165.1 Actinomycetes bacterium
GGTCGCCGGGCAGCAAAGGACCCCTCGCACACCCGTCAGAGCTCTCCTGCCCTTGCTGCCTTCCGGCCCTGGGGGAGTTCGGCGAGATGACGTCGCACGAGGGGTCGTTCAAAGCGTAACCCAGCGCAACCGTAGGCGCCGACGCCGCATCCTTATCCCAGATCACAGGTCAACCTCAGCAAACTCCCAGGTGGCTGCGTCACCATCGTCGTGCGGGCTCCCCTGGGCCCGACCACTTGACACCAACCGCACACCGCACCGGCCCAAAGGCGTGACCGACCAGCATCAGCAGGAGAGGCCATGACCGCAATGCTCGAACGAGAGGTCCGGCAGACGACCCGTCCCGCAGCCCCGCCCGTACCCCGGACCCCCGGGAGGAGACGCCACTCGACCAGTGGGGCCTCCGACACGGTGGCTCTGGCCGTGTGGGTGAGCCTCCTCGTCGTCACCGCCCTGTGGGTGTCCCACGGCGGCGTGCAGGCCATCTTCGCCTCGGGCCAGACCTCGATCGCCTCGATCGGCCGGCTGACCGGCCTGTACGCCTCCAACCTGTTGCTGCTCCAGGTTCTCGGCATGTCGCGGATCCCGTCGGTCGAGCGCGCCGTCGGGCAGGACCGTCTCGCGTACTGGCACCGGCTGAGCGGCATGACGTCCTTCTACCTGATGCTCGCGCACGTCGTGCTGATCGTCCTGGCGTACGGCGCGCTCGACAAGGCGCCGTTCATCGGCGAGCTCTGGTCGATGACCCTGACCTACCCGGGCATGCTGCTGGCGGCGGTCGCCACCGCGCTGTTGTTCGGCGTCGTCGGCCTGTCCATCAAGGCTGCCCGACGCCGGGTCCGGTACGAGTCGTGGCACTTGCTGCACCTGTACGCGTACCTGGGCGCGGGGCTCGCGCTGCCGCACCAGCTGTGGACGGGTACCGACTTCATCGCGAGCGCCTGGGCCCGCACGTACTGGATGACGATGTACTTCGGCGCTCTCGGGTGCGTGCTGCTGTTCCGGCTCGGGCTCCCGTTGTGGCGCACCCTGCGGCACCGCTTGCGGGTCTCCGCGGTGCGGCACGAGGCACCCGGCGTGACCGCGATCGAGGTGACCGGTCGGTCGCTCGACCGGCTCCGGGCCCTGCCCGGTCAGTTCTTCGTGTGGCGCTTCAAGCATGGTGACGGCTGGACCCGCGGGCACCCCTTCTCGCTCTCCGCCGCGCCCACCGCGAACCGGCTCCGCATCACGGTCGACACGAGCGGCGACGACGGAGCGCGCATCGCCGGCCTCCCGCTCGGCACCCCGGTGATGATCGAGGGCCCGTACGGACGGCTCACCGCCGAGGTGCGGACCCGGCCGAAGCTCGCGGTGTTCTCGGCCGGCGTCGGGCTCGCCCCGGTGCTCGCGCTGCTCCAGGAGGATGCGGTCTGGCGCGACGGCGCCACCCTCGTGCACCGGATGTCGCGCGAGGACGAGTCGATCCACCGGGTCGACATCCAGGACCTGGTCCGCAACGCCGACCTGCGCTGGTTCGAGCTCGTCGGCCCGCGCAGCCGCAGCGGTGCGACGTGGCTGCCCGCCCAGCTCGCCCACCGGCGCGGCGACCTCGCCGTCCGCGACCTGATCCCCGACATCGACCAGCACGACGTGTACGTGTGCGGCCCGCCCGCGTGGGCCGACTCGCTCGTCGAATCCCTACGCGCCGCCGGGGTCCCCGACAGCGCTATCCACCTCGAGAAGTTTGTCTGGTAGGTACCCCATGAGACGCATCGTGATCGCCACCGGCACCACGGCCTCGGCCGTCGCCCTCCTGCTCACCTACCCGACCAGCACGAACCGGTCGGTCGGGACGACGTTTCCGAACGCACTCGGGACCGGGACCTCCGCCCAGGCGGCCGCACCGGCTGCGTCGGCGACGGGGGCCGCACCGGCGAAGGGGGCCGCGGGCACAGCCAACGGCACCTTCAAGGGCTCGACCGCGCAGACGCAGTTCGGCCCGGTCCAGGTCCAGATCGTGGTGCAGAACGGCAAGATCACCTCGGCGGACGCGATCAGGTACCCCTCGGGGAACCAGCGCGACGTCATGATCGCGAACTACGCGGTGCCGACGCTGAATGCGGAGGCGGTGAAAGCGCAGAGCGCGAAGATCTCGATGGTGTCGGGCGCCACGTACACGAGCGACGGGTACCTGCAGTCACTGCAGAGCGCGATCGACAACGCTCACCTCTGACCGTGCTTCGGCGTGGCGTTGCTGAGGCTCGTGGGGCTCATGTGCACAATGTGGCTGGCGCGACCCGATTCGGGCCAGGTTTGACGGCCCGCGTCGGACCACCGCGCCACCAGGCCGGGACCACCCAGCTCCGCAGGAGACGCCATGACCCCGTCGCTCGATCTCGACGTCCAAGGGCAGGCGAGCCGATGAGACGCGGCGTCGTCGCCACCGGCACCACGGCCTCCGCCGTCGCCCTCGTGTTCAGCTTCGCGGCGAGCAACCACCGACCGTCCTCGGAGGCCGCCACTGCACCCGTTGCCATGAACGCCGCCAGCGTGGCGTCGGTGAGCGTGCCCACCGCAACCGCGACCCCGCGAGTCAGGGCCACCCACAAGGCCAGCCCAACCGCCAGCGCGACCGCCAGCCCCACTGCGACGGCTACCGCCCCCGCTACCGCTACCGCAAAGGCCACCACGGCCCCAAAGGTTGCCGCGACCACCGCACCAGCAGCGCCGGCAGCTCCTGCTCCCGCGGCTCCTGCTGCCCCGGCCGGCGTCAGCGGCACCTTCACCGGCGGCACCGCGCAGACCGCGTACGGCCCGGTCCAGGTCCAGATCGTGGTCCAGAACAACACGATCACCTCGGCCAACGCCATCAAGTACCCGACCGGGAACTCGCACGACGTCGCGATCGCCCGGTTCGCCGTCCCTGTCCTCAACAGCGAGACGATCCAGGCCCAGAGCGCGCACATCTCGATGGTGTCGGGCGCGACGTACACGAGCTCGGGCTACATCCAGTCACTGCAGAGCGCCCTCAGCGCGGCGCACCTCTGACATCGCTGCGCCCGACATGACCGCAACGCCGATCCCAGCCGCCCCGCTCGCCGAGCGCGCGTGGGTCGAGCAGATCATGGGGATGCCGATCAGCGTCCACGTGCGCGGACCGGAGCGACCGGGCGAGGCGGCCGACGTCGCGGTGCGCGCCGTCTTCGACGAGCTGCGCTGGGTGGACGCAACGTTCAGCCCGTACCGCGAGGAGTCCGAGCTGCGGCGGCTGCAGCGCGGGCGGCTCACGCTCGAGCAGTGCGATCCGACGATGACGCAGGTCCAGCAGCTGTGCTTCACGGCACGCGAGCGGACCGACGGATACTTCGACGCGTGGGCGTGCTCTCCGCTCGGCCCGGGCGTGTTCGACCCGACCGGCCTGGTCAAGAGTTGGGCGGCCGCACGTTCGGCCAGACACCTGCGCGCCGCCGGCCTCGACGACTTCGCTCTCAACGCGGGCGGCGACATCCTCTTCGTCACCGCCGACGACGCGCCCGCGTGGCAGGTGGGCATCGAGAACCCGGCAGACACGTCGCAGGTGCTCGCGACCGTGCCGATCCGGGACGGCGCCATCGCGACATCGGGCCGCGCCGC
>DAIPJR010000015.1:0-14901 GCA_036770165.1 Actinomycetes bacterium
GCTGCTCGCTGCTCACAACCTCTCGACCGATCCGGCGCGACCCTGGGTCCAGTCCTACGGAGCCGTCCCGCATGGCTCGTCGGTGCAGGTGCTCGTGGCGACCGGGAGCCCCGACGGCATCTCGCCGCCCCAGGGGGAGTCGTCCGCGATCCCTTCCCTGCTGCTCGGCGGACGGCTCTGGGTCGCCGAGTACGAGCCGGCCTGGCCGTGGCTACGGGTGCGCGTCTCCGGCGAGGTGAACGACTTCTTCCGGCCGGTGCGGGCGCCCCGGGCCCGATAGCTCCGACCGAGGTCAGGCCAGAGCGACCTCGACTGCGAGCACCTCGCCACCGGCCGACGTCGAGAGCGACTCGATCCGACCGGCGCCCTTGAGGTCGTCGGCGGCCAGCAGGACGCGGGCGACGGCATCGGCCGGCCCGGAGACCACGGCGCTGCTGATCTCCGTGCGCATCGAGACCTTGGCCTCCGACTTGGCCTTGCGGATCTGCGACAGCGCGACCGACGTGTCGGCCAGCACAGCGGCGGGGACGTCGCCCGCGACCTCAGCAAGCGGCGCGGCGTCCGGCCACGGCGCCCGGTGCACCGACCCGGGCTGCCACCAGGACCACACCTCTTCGGTGACGAACGGGAGCACGGGCGCGAACAGCCGCAGCAGCACCGAGAGCGCCACGGTCAGCGTGGCCTTGGCCGACTCGGCGGCGGCGCCGTCGCGCGCGGCGTAGGCCCGCTCCTTGACCAGCTCGAGGTAGTCGTCGCAGAACGTCCAGAAGAACGTCTCGGTGATCTCGAGCGCCCGGCTGTAGTCGTAGCCGTCGAAGGCCCGCGTCGCCCGGTCGACCACGGTCGCGAGCTCGGCGAGCAGCGCCCGGTCGAGCGGTTCGGAGACGGCGCCGAGGTCGTCGCTGGTGCCGATGCCGATCACGAACCGGCTGGCGTTGAGGATCTTGATCGCGAGCCGCCGGCCGATCTTCATCTGGCCGACCTCGAAGGCCGTGTCGGTGCCCGGCTTGCCGCTCGCCGCCCAGTAGCGGACCGCGTCGGAGCCGTGCTCCTCGAGCACGCCCAGCGGCGTCATCGCGTTGCCGGTGGACTTGCCCATCTTCTTGCGGTCGGGGTCGAGGATCCAGCCGGAGATGGCCGCGTGCCGCCACGGGGCGCAGTCGAACTCGGCGTCGGAGCGGACGACGGTGCCGAACAACCAGGTACGGATGATGTCGTGCGCCTGCGGCCGCAGGTCCATCGGGAAGACCCGCTCGAACAGGTCGGGGTCGCGCTCCCAGCCGCCGGCGATCTGCGGCGTCAGGGACGACGTGGCCCACGTGTCCATCACGTCGGGGTCGCCCATGAAGCCGCCCGGCTCGCCGCGCTGCGACGGCTGGTAGCCGGGCGGGCAGTCGGACGACGGGTCCACCGGAAGCGTGCCCTCGGCGGCCGTGATCGGGTGCTCGTAGTCGGGCTCGCCGGTCGCGTCGAGCCCGTACCAGACCGGGAACGGGACGCCGAAGAACCGCTGCCGGCTCACCAACCAGTCGCCGTTCAGCCCCTCGACCCAGTTCTCGTACCGCGACCGCATGAAGGGCGGGTGCCAGGTGATCTCGGCCGCCCGCGCGACCAGCCGGTCCCGGAGGTCGTCGTCGCGGCCGCCGTTGCGGATGTACCACTGCCTCGACGCCACGATCTCCAGGGGCTTGTCGCCCTTCTCGTAGAACTTCACCGAGTGCTTGATCGGCCGTGGGTCGCCGACCAGCTCGCCGCTCGCGCGGAGCAGCTCGACCGTGGTCGCCTTGGCGGTGAAGACGGTGGACCCCGAGAGCCGGGCGAAGGCGGCCCTGGCAGCCTCGGACTCGACCCCCGGCGGGGGGTCGGCGACGATGCGGCCGTCGCGGCCGATGATGGCCCGCGTCGGCAGCGCCAGCTCGCGCCACCACGTCACGTCGGTCGTGTCGCCGAAGGTGCAGACCATCGCGATGCCGGTGCCCTTGTCCGACTGCGCCAGGTGGTGAGCAACGACCGGAACCTCGACGCCGAACAGCGGCGTCGTCACCGTCGTACCGAAAAGTCCTTGGTAGCGCTCGTCGTCCGGGTGTGCGACCACGGCCACGCACGCGGCCAGCAGCTCGGGTCGCGTCGTGTCGATCGCGAGGGTGCTGCCGTCCGGCCGGTGGAACGCGAGCGTGTGGTAGGCGCTGTCCTGCTCGCGATCGGCCAGCTCGGCCTGCGCTACGGCGGTACGGAACGTGATGTCCCACAGGGTCGGCGCCTCGGCCTGGTAGGCCTCCCCGCGAGCGAGGCCACGGAGGAACTCCCGCTGCGCCGCCGTACGTGACGTGGCGTCGATCGTGGCGTACTGCAGCGTCCAGTCGACCGACAGCCCGAGCCGGCGGAACAGCTCCTCGAAGGCGACCTCGTCCTGGGCCGTCAGCCGCCCGCACAGCTCGACGAAGTTGGCGCGCGAGATGGGCACCTGCTGCTTCGGCTTGTCGGCCGGCGGCTCGTACGTCGGGTCGTACGGCAGCGTCGGGTCGCAGCGGACGCCGAAGTAGTTCTGCACCCGCCGCTCGGTCGGCAGGCCGTTGTCGTCCCACCCCATCGGGTAGAAGACCTGGCGGCCGCGCATGCGCTGGTAGCGGGCGATCGTGTCGGTGTGCGTGAACGAGAAGACGTGGCCGACGTGCAGCGAGCCGCTGGCCGTCGGCGGGGGAGTGTCGATCGAGTAGATCTCGGCGCGCTGCTTGGTGCGGTCGAAGCGGTAGGTGCCCTGCTCCTCCCATACTGCCGCCCATCGGGCCTCGATGCCGTCGACGGAGGGCTTCTCGGGGAGCTGTGCAGCGGGCAGGGACCGGTCCATGAGGGTGAATCCTAGAGAGGTCCGCCCCGTAGACTCGCCGCCCGTGAGCGCGCAGAGCCTGGCCGAGGTCGAGGCGGCCCTCGCCGACCGCTGGCCGGAGTCCCAGCTCGACCCCTCGCTGGACCGGATCACCGACCTGCTGCACGTCCTCGGTGACCCGCAGGGAGCGGTGCCGGTCATCCTCGTCGCAGGCACCAACGGCAAGACCTCGACCGCGCGGATGATCGACTCGCTGCTGCGCAGCTTCGGGCTCCGCGTCGGTCGCTACACGAGCCCGCACCTGGAGTCGGTGACCGAGCGGATCTGCCTCGGCGGCGACCCGATGACCGACGAGCGGTTCGTCGCGGCTTATCGCGAGATCGCCCCCTACCTGCACCTCGTCGACGCGCGCCACCCGCACCCGCTGTCCTACTTCGAGACGCTGACCGCCATGGCCTACGCCGTCTTTGCGGACGCGCCGGTCGACGTGGCGGTCGTCGAGGTGGGCATGGGCGGTACGTGGGACGCGACGAACGTCGCCGACGCACAGGTGGCCGTGGTCACCCCCGTGGGGCTCGACCACCAGGCCTACCTGGGCGACACGGTCGCCGAGATCGCCGAGGAGAAGGCCGGGATCATCGTCGCCGGCTGCGTCGCCGTGCTGGCCCAGCAGACCCTCGAAGCAGCCGAGGTGCTGCTGACCCGCGTCGCCGAGGTCGGCGCCACGGTCGCGCGCGAGGGCATCGAGTTCGGCGTCGTCTCCCGGTCGCTCGCCGTGGGTGGCCAGGTCATCGACCTCAAGGGCCTGGGCGGGGAGTACGACTCGGTGCACCTGACCTTGCTCGGCGCCCACCAGGCGCACAACGCTGCGGTCGCCCTCGCCGCGGTGGAGGCGTTCCTCGGCGGCGGCCACGAGACCCTCGACCTCGACCTCGTACGCACCGGGTTCGCCGCTGCCACCTCGCCCGCCCGGCTGGAGGTCGTACGAAGCGGACCGACGGTCCTGGTCGACGCAGCCCACAACCCTGACGGGGCAAGGGTTCTTGCCGCTGCGCTGGCCGAGGACTACTCGTTCGACCGCCTCGTGGGCGTCGTCGGGATCCTCGCTGACAAGGACGCGCGCGGCGTCCTCGAAGCGCTGGAGCCGGTGCTCGACCAGGTCGTGGTGACGCGGTCGTCGTCGCCCCGTGCGCTCGACCCCGACGACCTTGCCGCCGTCGCCGTCTCGATCTTCGGCGCCGACCGCGTGTCGGTCGCCCCTCGGCTGGCCGACGCGATCGACGAGGCGATCGGCCGCGCAGAGGAGGATGGTGCCTTCTCGGGTTCCGGGGTGCTCGTGACGGGTTCGGTGGTCACGGCGGGCGAGGCCCGCACCCTGCTCGTAAGAGGGAAGGGCTAGGCCGCGTGCGCACCCTCTGCGCGAGCGTCCTGTTCTTCGAGGCGGTCATCTCCGGGCTCGCCATCCCGGCCGGGATCGCGCTGAGCGACCAGCACCACGGGCTGATCCTCTGGGGCGGCCTCGCGCTGTTCGTCCTCCTCCTGCTCGCCGCCGGCCTGCTGCGGAGCCAGGTCGGCTACGTCCTCGGCTCGGCGCTGCAGGTGGCCCTGGTCGCCAGCGGGTTCCTGCTTCCCGCGATGTTCTTCCTGGGCCTGGTGTTCACGGCGCTGTGGGTGTTCGCCATCGTCCTGGCCAAGCGCGCGGACAGGTACGCTCTCCTCCGCTCCCCACCGCCAGCACCCTAGGAGAACCGTCGTGTCCGAGCGCACTCTCGTCCTCGTCAAGCCCGACGGCGTGGTCCGTGGCCTCGTCGGGGAGGTGCTCGGTCGGATCGAACGCCGCGGCTACCGCATCGTCGCGCTCGAGCAGCGCACGCTCACGGCAGAGCTCGCGGGAGAGCACTACGCGGAGCACCGGGGCAAGCCGTTCTTCGCCGACCTGGTCGCGTTCATCACCTCTGGGCCGCTCGTCGCGGCGGTCGTCGAGGGGCCGGACGCCATCGAGGCGTGGCGCACGATGATGGGTGCCACCAACCCGATCAAGGCTGCTCCGGGCACCATCCGGGGCGACCTGGCCACCGTGATGACCGAGAACATCTCCCACGGTTCTGACTCCCCGGAGTCCGCCGTCCGCGAGATCGGGATCTTCTTCCCCGAGCTGTGACCTTCGTCATGACGGCTGCCAGGTCCAGTCGGCAGTGCTCCTCGGGTCGAGCCGAATCCGGCTGAAGGGTTCTGGCAGCAGCGTCGGGGCCGTTACCATGGACCGGACTCACCTGCTGACCCCCCGGAAGGTCCTCGCTTCCCCATGGCGAACAACATGTCGTTCATCGGCCGGGACATGGCCGTCGACCTTGGTACCGCGAACACCCTCGTCTACGTGCGTGGCCGCGGCATCGTCCTCAACGAGCCGTCCGTCGTCGCGATCAACCAGAACAGCGGCGGGATCCTCGCCGTCGGCGCCGAGGCCAAGAAGATGATCGGCCGCACGCCGGGCAACATCGTGGCCATCCGCCCGCTCAAGGACGGGGTCATCGCCGACTTCGACACGACCGAGCGCATGCTGCGGTACTTCATCCAGAAGGTGCACAAGCGGCGTCACCTGGCCAAGCCGCGCATCGTCGTGTGCGTCCCCTCGGGCATCACCGGCGTCGAGCAGCGCGCGGTCAAGGACGCGGGCTACGCAGCTGGCGCGCGCAAGGTCTACATCATCGAGGAGCCCATGGCTGCGGCCATCGGGTCCGGGCTGCCCGTGCACGAGCCGACCGGCAACATGGTCGTCGACATCGGCGGCGGCACGACCGAGGTCGCTGTCATCTCCCTGGGCGGCATCGTCACGGCGCAGAGCATCCGCGTCGGCGGTGACGAGCTCGACAACGCGATCATCCAGTACGTCAAGAAGGAGTACTCGCTGCTGCTCGGCGAGCGCACCGCAGAAGAGATCAAGATGGCGATCGGTTCGGCCTTCCCGATGCCGGACGAGCCGCACGCGGAGATCCGCGGGCGCGACCTGGTCACCGGACTGCCCAAGACGATCGTGGTCTCCAGCGAGGAGATCCGGAAGTCGCTCGAGGAGCCGGTCAACGCCGTCGTCGACGCCGTCAAGACCACGCTGGACAAGTGCCCGCCGGAGCTGTCCGGCGACATCATGGACCGCGGAATCGTCCTCACCGGCGGCGGCGCACTGCTCAAGGGGCTCGACGAACGGCTGCGGCACGAGACCGGGATGCCGATCCACATCGCCGACCGGCCGCTCGACTGCGTGGCGCTCGGCTCCGGCAAGTGCGTCGAGGAGTTCGAGGCCCTCCAGCAGGTCCTCATCTCCGAGCCCCGCCACTGACCGGCCCAACTGAGGGCGCCACCCAGGGCGGAGAGGGCTGGCACCACGCATGAGGGACTCGAGGCGTACGCGGCTGGTCCTCGTCGTCCTCCTGCTGGTCTCGCTCACGCTCATCGCCCTCAACGGCAGCTCCGGGCCGGGCCACGCGATCCGGTCGGGAGCGAGCGCGGTCTTCGGGCCGGTCCAGCGGGCGGCGGCGAGCGCGTTCCGGCCGATCCACGACTTCTTCGGCGGGATCGGCAAGGACCAGCAGGCGCAGCTGAACCGGCTCAAGCAGGAGAACGACCTCCTGCGGCTGCAGGAGCGCGCGAGCCAGTACGCCACCTGCCGCGCGGGGGAGCTCAACGCCCTCATGCACCTCGCCGGAATCGGCCAGTACACGATCAAGCCGGCCCAGGTGATCGCCGTCGGCCCGGCGCAGTCCTTCGCGTGGACGGCCGAGATCGACTCGGGGGCCCAGGACGGTCTCAAGGTCGGGATGACGGTCATCAACGGAGACGGGCTGGTCGGCAAGGTCGAGTTCGTCTCGACGTCGACCTCCGTCGTGCTGCTGGCGATCGACCCCGAGTTCAAGGTCGGCGTACGGGTGGAGTCGACGCTCGAGGTCGGCGCCGTGTCCGGGGAGGGCACCGACCCGATGACGGTGCAGCTCCTGACGGGTCAGGAGCTGAGGCAGGGTGACCGGCTGGTGACCGACTTCCGGCCCGACTCGCTGTTTGCGGGCGGCGTGCCCGTAGGAACGCTCACCTCCGTGCACGGCACGGTCGGGTCCCTCGGGCGGTCGGCCTCCGTCCAGGCGTACGTGAACTTCACCGCCCTCGACCTGGTCGGCGTGATCGTCGACAACCCGCGCACCGACCCGCGTGACTCGGTCCTGCCGCCGAAGCCGACGGTCACGCCGGGCGTGGTCGCCACGCCGCCGGGCAGCAGCTGTGGCTCGCCGGCCGTCGCGGCCACCACGGCGACGCCGACGGCCAGCGCCACCGGCACGGCAAACCCCACGCCGAGCACGAGTCACAGCCCATGAGGTACGGGCGGATCGTCATGGTCGCGCTGCTGCTGGCGACGGCGGTCGTCCTGCAGACGGTCGTGCTCAGCCGCATCCCGTTCCCGCAGGCGACGCCCGACCTGGTGCTCCTCGTCGTCGTGGCTCTCGCGATGGTGCAGGGGCCCAACTCGGGTGCGGTCATCGGTTTCTTCGGCGGCCTGATGGTCGACGTGGTCCCGCCGGCCGACGGTGCGGCTGGGCGCTGGGCCCTCGTCCTCTGCCTGGTCGGCTGGTTCGCCGGCCGCGCCGGTGACGCCGTCGAGGGGTCGGCCTTCCTGCCGCTCCTCGTCGTGGTGGGGTCGGCGTTCGCGTCGCTGGTGGGCTACGCCGCGATCGGGTGGCTGATCGGCGACGTCCGGGTCACGTCCTCGCCGGTCCTCCGGGCGATCCCCGCCGCGGTGCTGTACGACGTCCTGTTCAGCCCCTTCGTCGTCCCGCTGGTCATGGCCCTCGCGAAACGGTTCGAGGCCACGACGACGTACGCTCGGACCATCCGGTGAACGCCTTCCCTGCCCTGCCGATGGAGTCTGCATCGTGAGCGACCGTTCGCGCCTGCGCCTCGTGGTGCTGCAGGCCCTGGTCATCTCGTTGCTGCTGACGCTGCTCGGACGGCTGTGGTACGTGCAGATCTACTCGGGCGACCAGTACCGCAAGGCGGCCAACAACAACAACATCCGCCCGGTCGTGACCGAGGCCGTACGCGGGCAGATCCTCGACGACGAGGGGCGGCCGCTGGTCAGCAACCGCACGTCCCTGCTCGTGTCGATCGACCGGAGCGTCCTCGACCAGATGTCGATGGAGCAGGAGAAGGCCGTGCTGACGCGGCTGGCCGACAAGCTCAAGACGACCCCGCAGGCGCTGTCCGACCGGATCACGCTGTGCGGCAGCCCGGGAGCGAAGAAGCCGCCGATCTGCTGGAACGGCTCGCCCTTCCAGCCGATCCCCGTGGCTCGTGACGTCTCCTCGGACCTCGCGCTGTCGATCCTGGAGGACGGCGAGAACCTGCCGGGTGTGAGTGCCAACCTGGAGGCCATCCGCGACTACCCGGCGCCGTACAAGGCCAATGCCGCCCAGATCCTCGGGTACATCGGTCCGGTCAGCCAGTCCGAGCTCGATGCGACCGCCAAGAGCAAGAACCCGCTGTACCAGTACGACCAGGTGGGCAAGACCGGGCTCGAGTACCAGTACGACAACGTGCTGCGCGGGGTCAACGGCGTCAAGCAGCTGTCCGTCGACCAGTCCGGCAACGTGACGGGCACCTTGTCCCAGACCCCATCGGTACCCGGCGACAACCTGGTCACGAACATCGACGCGCGGGTCCAGGCCACGCTGGAGCAGCAGCTCGTCCAGGCCATCCAGCGCGCGCGGAGCCAGCGCGACCCCAAGGGCCACGGCGGAAACTACAAGGCCGACGCCGCTGCCGGCGTGGTCATGGACGTGCGCACCGGGGCGGTCATCGCGATGGCGAGCCTGCCGACCTACGACCCCTCGATCTGGGTCGGCGGCGTGACCAACGCCGAGTACGCCGCCCTGACCGCTTCCAAGACGGACAGCCCGCTGGTGTCGCTGGCCTACCAAGGCGGGTTCGCGCCGGGTTCGACGTTCAAGGTGGTGTCGTCGACGGCGATGCTGCAGAGCGGCCACTACACCCAGGCCGGGCCGTACGACTGCCCGGCGTACTACAAGGTCGGCACTCAGACGTTCTTCAACGACGAGAATCGCGGGGGTGGGACCCTCACCCTCAAGGGCGCCATCGAGAAGTCCTGCGACACGGTCTTCTACAAGGTGGCCTTCGCCCAGTGGCTGCGCGACGGCGGCCTCAGTCCCAAGGGCAAGCCGGCTGACATCTTCATCAACGCGGCGCTCGCCTGGGGATTCGGCAAGCCGACCGGCCTCGACCTGCCGGGGGAGTCGCCCGGCAGCATCGAGACCCGGGCCGGTCTCAAGGCCAGCTGGGCCCAGCTGCGGCCCGCCGAGTGCCGCCTCGCCGTCACCGGCTACCCGCAGCTGGCGAAGACGAACCCGTCCCTCGCGGCGCAGTACAAGGCGTACGCGTACGACGCGTGCCAGCCGGCCGGCGCCCAGTACAAGGCCGGTGACGCGGTGAACTTCATCATCGGCCAGGGTCAGACGCTGGTGACGCCGTTGAAGATGGCGCAGGTCTACGCCGCCATCGCCAACGGCGGCACGCTGTGGACCCCCGAGGTCGGCAAGGCCGTCCTGTCGCCGACCGGTCAGGTGGTCCACCAGATCAAGCCGGTGGCCGAGGGCCGGCTACCGATCAGCTCCTCCACCCTCGCCTTCCTGCAGGACGCGCTGAAGGGCGTCACCACGTCCGGTACGTCGCAGGTGCAGTTCCAGGGGTTCCCGCTCAGCCAGATCCCGGTCGCCTCCAAGACCGGTACGGCAGAGGTCGCCGGCAGGCAGACGACCTCCTGGTTCGCGACGTACGCACCGGCGACGAGCAAGCCGGAGTACGCGGTCGTCATGATGGTCAGCCAGGGTGGCTTCGGCTCGACGACGTCGGCGAGCTCGGTACGTGCCATCTACGAGTCGCTGTTCGGGATCAAGGGCAACGCTGCGCCGAACCCCAAGCTGTCGATCCTCCCGGGCGGTGCCGTACCCGTGAAGCTGCCGATCATCACCGCTGACGGGACCATCCTCCCGCCCGGCTCGAAGGTCCCACCGACGGTCCCCCTGACGCCGCCCGCCTCGCCCGGGTCCCCGGTCGCGGGTGCGGCCATGCTGGACCAGGCCTTCGCGCTGCCCGCGCGGCGGGCCGGAGGCGGTGGGGCATGACCGTCGGGTACCGCTCCACCTCGTACTCGCCGACGAGCCGCCGGTCGATCGCCTCGCGGGTGGTCGACAAGGAGTCGCCGCTGCGCCGCATCGACTGGGTGCTGGCCCTCGCGGTGGCGGGCCTGCTCGTCATCGGCACCCTGCTGGTGTGGTCCGCGACCCGGCAGAAGCAGATCGACGCCGGCCTGGATCCCCAGGGCTACCTGCGCAAGCACCTGATCAACATCGTCCTCGGTCTCGCGATGGGCTGCGCGGTGGCGCTGTTCGACTACCGGTCGCTGCGGGCCTACGCGCCGCTGGTCTACGTCGCCTCGATCCTCGGGCTGATCGCGGTGCTCGTGCCCGGCGTCGGCGCCACGATCAACGGCGGTCACTCCTGGATCCTGCTGCCGGCCGGCTTCTCCCTCCAGCCGTCGGAGTTCGCGAAGGTCGGCCTCTGCGTCGCACTGCCGATGCTGCTGGCCGAGCGCCGCGACGCGGAGACCGAACCGAGGCTGTCCGACCTCGGCCTCGCCCTCGGTGTGTCGCTCGGGCCGATCGCGCTGATCATGCTGCAGCCCGACCTGGGCACCACCATCGTCATCGGCTTCATGATCCTGGGCGTCCTCGCCGTGGCGAACACGCCCACCAAGTGGATCGTGGCGCTGCTCCTCGTCGGCGGGGCCGGGGCTGCGGCCGCGGTCAAGCTCGGTGTGCTGAGCACCTACCAGGTCCAGCGCTTCACGGTGTTCGCCAACCCCGGCCACGACCCGCAGGGAGCCGGCTACAACGTCAAGCAGGCCCTGGTCGCCATCGGGTCCGGCGGCCTCACCGGCGAAGGCCTGTTCAAGGGCACGCAGACCAACGGCAAGTTCGTGCCGGAGCAGCAGACCGACTTCGTCTTCACGGTTGCGGGCGAGGAGCTGGGCTTCGTCGGTGCCGCCCTGCTGATCATCCTGCTCGGCATCGTGCTGTGGCGGGCGATGCGCATCGCCGTGCGCGCCGAGGACCTCTTCGGCACGCTGGTCGCCACGGGGATCGTCTGCTGGTTCACCTTCCAGGCCTTCGAGAACATCGGGATGACGCTGGGCATCATGCCGGTGACCGGTGTCCCCTTGCCGTTCGTCTCGTACGGCGGTTCGTCCATGTTCGCCACGATGATGGCGCTCGGCCTGCTCCAGAACGTCCACATGCGCCGCTACGCCTGACGATTCGTTTGATCTACGCCCTACGATCGTCAGGCGTAGCCGTGCTCGGGCGGGCAGTTAGGGTGGGGGGATGCCGGTCGAGTCGCTGTTCCCCAGGCTCGAGGCGCTGCTGCCGCTCGTGCAGAAGCCCATCCAGTACGTGGGCGGCGAGCTCAACGCGCAGACGAAGGACTGGGACAGCTGCGACGTGCGGTGGGCGCTGATGTACCCCGACGCCTACGAGGTAGGCCTGCCCAACCAGGGCGTGCAGATCCTGTACGAGGTGCTGAACGAGCAGCCGG
This sequence comes from Actinomycetes bacterium, assembly GCA_036770165.1. GTDB lineage: Bacteria > Actinomycetota > Actinomycetes > Prado026 > Prado026 > JANYIP01. Next base: position 11,480 of record DAIPJR010000015.1, read on the forward strand.
GCGTGCTGGCCGAACGGACCTACAGCGTCTGGCCGGACCTCGAGGCGCTGATGCGGACGCACCGCGTGCCGCAGTTCACGGTCGACGGCCACCGGCCGGTGAGCGCGTTCGACGTCCTCGGCGTGAGCTTCTCCACCGAGCTCGGCTACACCAATCTGCTGACTGCTCTCGACCTCGCGGGGATCCCGCTGGAGGCCAAGGACCGCCGCGACGAGCACCCGGTGGTGCTGGTCGGGGGGCATGCCGCGTTCAACCCCGAGCCCGTCTCGGACTTCGTCGACGCCGCGATCGTCGGTGACGGCGAGCAGGCCGTCCTGGTGGTCTCGCAGCTGGTCCGCGCGTGGAAGGCCGAGGGCCGGCCGGGCGGCCGGGACGGCCTCCTGATGACCCTCGCGACGCACGGGGGTGTGTACGTCCCGGCGTTCTACGACGTCGACTACCTGCCCGACGGCCGCATCCGGCGCGTGGTCCCCAACCGTCCAGGGGTCCCGTGGCGGGTCAGCAAGCACACCGTGATGGACCTCGACGAGTGGCCCTACCCGAAGACGCCGCTGGTGCCTCTGGCCGAGACGGTGCACGAGCGGATGAGCGTCGAGATCTTCCGCGGCTGCACCCGCGGCTGCCGGTTCTGCCAGGCCGGCATGATCACCCGACCGGTGCGCGAGCGGTCGATCACCGGCATCGCGGCGATGGTGGAGCAGGGCCTTGCCGCGACCGGCTTCGAGGAGGTGGGCCTGCTCTCGCTGTCGAGCGCCGACCACTCCGAGATCGCCGAGGTCGCCAAGGGCCTCGCTGATCGCTACGAGGGCACCAACACCGGGCTGTCCCTGCCCTCGACCCGGGTCGATGCGTTCAACATCGACCTGGCCAACGAGCTGTCGCGCAACGGGCGCCGGTCCGGCCTCACGTTCGCCCCTGAAGGCGGCAGCGAGCGGATCCGCAAGGTCATCAACAAGATGGTCACCGAGCAGGACCTGATCAGCACGGTGACCGCCGCGTACGGCGCTGGCTGGCGTCAGGTGAAGCTGTACTTCATGTGCGGCCTGCCCACCGAGACCGACGACGACGTCCTGCAGATCGCGGCGCTGGCGCGCGAGGTGATCCGTACCGGCCGGCAGGTCACTGGTACGCGGGACATCCGGTGCACCGTCTCGATCGGCGGTTTCGTCCCGAAGCCGCACACGCCGTTCCAGTGGGCGGCCCAGCTCGACCACGAGACGACGGACGCGCGCCTGGCCAAGCTCCGCGACGCGATCCGCGGCGACCGCGAGGTGGGGAAGTCGATCGGCTTCCGCTACCACGACGGCCGGCCGGGCATCGTCGAGGGCCTGCTCTCGCGCGGCGACCGCCGCGTCGGCCGGGTCATCAAGCGGGTGTGGGCGGACGGCGGCCGCTTCGACGGGTGGAGCGAGCACTTCTCCTTCGACCGCTGGATGTCGGCGGCCGAGGTGGCGCTGGCCGGTACGGGGGTCGACGTCGACTGGTACACCACGCGCGAGCGCGAGCACACCGAGGTCCTGCCGTGGGACCACATCGACAGCGGGCTCGACAAGGACTGGCTCTGGGAGGACTGGCAGGACTCGATCTCGGGCGGTGAGGTCGAGGACTGCCGCTGGACACCCTGCTACGACTGCGGGGTGTGCCCGCAGCTGGACACGCAGATCCAGGTGGGGCCGACCGGCGTCACTCTGCTGCCCCTCGAGGTCGTGTCCAGCGGGGTGCTGGCCCGGTGAGCACGCTCGAGGAGCTGATCCCCGACCCGTGGTTCCCGTTCACCGGTGACATCACGGTCAAGGCGCTGGAGCCGCCCGTGGTCCCCGAGCCTGCGCGGTCGGGGGAGACCTCGGTGGGTTGCCACATCTGCGAACGCCCCGAGGACGAGTTCGTCTGGGCCGACCAGGACTGGGCCCTGCAGGACCACCGGGACACGCCGTTCCCCGGCGTGGTGCTGCTGGTGACCCGTGAGCACCACGACTCGTACGCGGACCTGCCTGAGCGGCTCCTCACCGCACTCGGCCCGATGACCGCCCGGGTCGAGCGGTCTGTGCTCACCCTTGGCGGGGTCGCGCGGGTGCACACCTGCCGCTGGGGCGACGGCTCGGCGCACTTCCACCTCTGGTTCATGCCGAGACCGCTCGGGGCGATGCAGCTGCGCGGCTCGATGCTCCCGATGTGGATGGACCTGCTCCCAACGCTGCCGGACGAGCAGATCGACGCGGCGCTCGGGCGAATCGCGGCGGCGATGCGGGCCGGCGACTGAGGTTGGCTCGGACCCCTGAAGGCCCGCCCCCGCCGCCGGCCGTCCAGCGGCTTCGCCTGCGCTACGCGAAGCGCGGGCGACTGCGATTCTCCTCGCACCGCGACTTCCAGCGCGCGTTCGAGCGCGCCCTGCGCCGATCGGGTATCCCGATGGCCTACAGCGCCGGCTTCTCGCCGCACCCCAAGGTGTCGTACGCGAACGCTGCGGCGACCGGGGTGGCGAGCGAGGCCGAGTACGTGGAGATCGCCGTCACCGCCCGCTGCGACCCCGAACGGGTGCGGGCCGCCCTCGACGAGTCGCTGCCGCCGGGGCTGGACGTCCTCGAGGTGGTCGAGGCCGGGGAGGGGTCGCTGGTCGAGCGGCTCGAGGCCTCGGTGTACGAGATCCGGCTCCCCGGCGTCGACCTACGGGAAGCAGAAGGGGCGGTCGCGGCGTTCTTGCAGAGTGCGACCGTCGAGGTGGAGCGCATGACCAAGAACGGGCTTCGTACGTTCGACGCGCGGACGGCGGTGGCGTCGCTGCGCGCCACGCCGGGGCCGACCCCGGTGGCCGGCGGATCGGCAGGAGCCGATCCGTGTGCGATACTCCGATTGGTCGTCCGGCACACCACGCCGGCTGTCCGCCCTGACGATGTCCTCGTGGCGCTGCGTCGGGTGGCTGACCTCGCGCCGCCGGTCCCACCTTCGGTGACCCGGCTGGCGCAGGGGCCGCTCGGCACCGAAACGGACGACGTCGCCGACCCACTGGTGCCAGACCGGTCCTGATCTTCCGGCCCGGCACCCCACGAGTTTCGGTCCGTCCCACCGGGGCGGGTCGTACCAGACAAGCGCTCTCGCGCGGTGCCGATCCGGCGCCCGGGAGCCGGAGTAGGACCAGTACATGCTCGACAACGAGCCGAACGACAGCACGACCGATCCGACGATCGAATCCCTGAGCAATGCGAGCGATGCGAGCGCTACCGCGCCGCCGCGCCGCCGCCGAGCCGCCTCGCGGCCGGCCGGCCCACCGGTCGTGGCACCGACAGAGGCCGAGGCTGACCCTCAGCCTGAGGTAGAGGTAGCGGAACCCGCCGAAGCATCGGAGGTTGCGCCGGTGGCGCCAGCGCGCCGCCGGTCCCGCAAGACCGCAGCACCGGCCGAGCCCGACATCGCTGCAGACGCTG